>NZ_JBHVGB010000138.1:0-16987 GCF_042801335.1 Nocardioides sp. NPDC057577
ACGACCCCAACCCCCCGCGCGGGCCGCGCCGCCATCGGCGCGGCCCGTCGGAGGAGATGTATGTCCAACCACACCCGCGACCACGTCGCAATCGTCGGCGCCGGCGAGGCGCCCTACACTCGCCATCCCGTCGGCGGCACCACCACCGCCGGGGTGCTGGGCGATGCCGTCATCCGCGCACTGCGCGATGCCGGCCTCGAGCCCGGCGACGTCGACGGACTGGGTGTCGCCAGCTTCACGCTCGGCCCCGACCATGCGATCGACCTCGCCTGGCGCCTGGGCCTCCACCTGCGCTGGCTCATGCAGGACACCAACGGTGGAGCGAGTGCCGGCGGGATGCTCCAGCACGCGGTACGGGCCGTCGAGTCCGGCGACGCCTCGGTGATCGTGCTCGTCGCCGGCGACGCCATGGACAACGCTGCCCACGAGCGGCTGGTCAAGGCGTACAACCAGGCGACCGTCGACCATCTGGCCGATCTTCCGATGACCGGGCCGAACGCGCTGTTCGCGATGCTGACGCAACGGCAGATGGCCGCGTGGGAGCTGGACCGGAAGGACTACGGCAGCCTCGTGGTCGCGCAACGTGCCTGGGCCGGGCTCAACCCCGGAGCGGTGTATCGCGCTCCCATGACGCTGGACGAATACCTCGAGGCGCCACTCGTTGCGGCGCCGTTGGGCCGCTTCGACTGCGTCCCCCCGGTGACCGGCGCCGACGCCATCGTCGTCACCTCCGAGGACCGGGCCACCGGCCGCCGGGCACGAGTGCTGGCGGTCACCGCCGCGTACAACGGCGACGACCAGGCGGGCGACGGGATCCAGACCGCGGTTGCCGCCTGTGCCCCTGCCGCGTGGGAGCGCGCGGGTGTCGCACCGACGGACGCCGACGTGATCAGCGTGTACGACGACTACCCGGCGATGGTGCTCTCGCAGCTCGTCGACCTCGGGGTGACCGATCCCGAGGCGGTCAAGGCGGTCATCGCCGAGCAGATCGCCACGCGGCGTCTGCCGATCAACACCTCCGGCGGCCAGCTCTCGGCCGGCCAGGCGGGCGCCGGAGGCGGCATGCACGGGATGGTGGAGGTCGTGCAGCAGCTGCGCGGGCGAGCCCCCGGTCGGCAGGTCGAGTCCCGGATCGGGGTCGTGACCGGCTACGGCATGGTTCTCTACCGGCACGGGTCGTGCGGGAACGTCGCGGTGCTGGAGGCGGTCGCATGAGCCTCGTCGTCCAACGCTGCGGCGGTTGCGGCAGCGACTACTTCCCCCGCCGGATCCTGTGCCCGACGTGCGGCACCACCGATTTCAAAGACGTGCCCGTCGAGCGCGGCCGCGTCATGGCGTCCACGCGCACGAGCGACGGATCGACGCTGCTCACCGTCGAGTGTGGCACCGGCCTGCAGGTCGTTGCCCGTCTGCTCGGAGAGCACGGCGACCTCGAGCCGGAGCTGCCGCTCACCACGTCTCTCCTCACGCTTGGACCCGCGGCGTACCTTCCGGACCCTGCCAGGGCGGAGGACGACCCGTTCCGGCTTCCACTCGAGACACCGCTGGGTGAATGCACCGTCCCCGGGATGCTGCTGGCCCGGGCATCGCTGACGCCCGAGGCGCCTCTGCTCGTGTGCGGCGACGTCCACCGCACCGCGGCCGAGATGGTCGAGGCGGTGGCAAGCGCCGCGGGAGCGCTCGCCGAGCGCGGCGTCACGGCCGGTGAACGGGTCGCCTTCCTCGCCTCCAACCGAGTGGAGCTGCTCGACCTGGTGCTCGGCGCGGCCTGGCTGGGCGCGGTCGCGGTCCCCATCAACACCGCCGCCCGCGGAAGCCAGCTGCACCACATCCTGGCCAACTCCGGCGCTCGGCTGCTGGTCATCGAGGCCGAGATCGAACCTCACCTCGACGATCTCCCGGGCCTGCCGGACCTGCAGGTCAGGTGGGTCCTGGGCGAGCAGACCGCAGCGATGGGTGCTCCGGTACCGCCCGCCGTGGTCGCCCCGGGTGACCCTGCCGCGATCCTCTACACGTCCGGTACGACGGGCGTCTCCAAGGGTGTCGTGTGTCCCCACGCGCAGTTCTGGTGGTGGGGCTGCAACGTCAGCGAGCAGATCGGGATCCGGTCCGACGACGTGCTGCACACCTGCCTTCCGCTGTTCCACACCAATGCTCTCAATGCGTTCAGCCAGGCCGTGGTCAGCGGTGCGACCTACGTCCTCGGTGGCCGCTTCTCGGCCTCCCGGTTCTGGTCGCAGATGGTCGACAGCGGCGCCACCGTGACCTATCTGCTCGGTGCCATGGTCGGCATCCTCGACAGCCAGCCACCATCGGACCTCGATCGCGCCCACCGGGTCCGGCTGGCCCTGTCACCGGCCACCCCCGGCCGGCTGCTGGCACCGTTCCGCGAGCGCTTCGGCGTCGCCCTTCTCGATGGCTACGGATCGACCGAGACCAATGCGGTCGTTGCCACCCGCCCCGGGGAGGAACGGTCGGGATCCGTGGGGAAGCTGCAGCCCGGCTTCCGCATGCGGGTGGTCGATGCCGACGGTGCCGACGTCCCGCCGGGGACACCCGGCGAGCTGCTGCTGCGCAGCGACCAGCCCTTCGCCTTCGCCTCCGGCTACTTCCGCATGCCGGAGGCGACGACCGCGGCCTGGCAGGACCTGTGGTTCCACACCGGCGACCGCATCGCCGTGGAGGCGGACGGGTCGATCCGCTTCGTCGACCGGATCAAGGACGTGATCCGCCGACGCGGCGAGAACATCTCCTCGGTGGAGGTCGAGGACGTGCTCCGCGCGCATCCCGCCATCGCCGAGGTGGCGGTCTACGCCGTCGACTCCGAGCTCGGTGAGGACGAGGTCATGGCGGTGGTCGTCGCCAAGGAGGCCCAGGACCTGGACTTCGCGGACCTCGTCGAGTTCTGCGGCCCGCGCCTGGCGGCGTACGCCATCCCCAGATTCATGCTCCGGCTCGACGCACTCCCGCTGACCGAGAACGGCAAGGTCCGCAAGCCAGAGCTTCGCAGTCGTGGGACCGACGGCGCGTGGGACCGGCAACCGCCCCGTCCCCGCCCGACCGCTCCCACCCCGGGACCAACAGAACGGACATCGCATGCGTGAGTACAAGAACTTCATCGACGGTCGGTTCACCGACGGCGCCGAGGCGTTCGCCGACATCGACCCGGCCACCGGGCAGCAGGTCGCCTGGGTGCACGAGGCCGACGCCGGGCTCGTCGACCAGGCGGTCCGGGCAGCCCGGGCTGCCCTGGACGGGCCCTGGGGGCGTACGTCGGTGCAGGAGCGCTGCACCCTGCTTCGCCGCATCGCGGACGAGATCGACCGGCGAGCCGAGGATCTGCTGGCCGCCGAGGTCGCCGACACGGGCAAGCCGGAGGCCGGTGCCCGGGTCCTCGACATCGCGCGGGCGGCCGCCAACTTCCGCGCCTTCGCCGACGTCATGGGCGCCGAAGGCGTGGAGTCCTACCTCCAGGACCTGGGCGAGGGCCGGCAGGCGCTGAACTACGCAGTCCGCAAGCCCCTGGGCGTGGTGGCGGCGATCGTGCCCTGGAACCTGCCGCTCCTGCTGCTGACCTGGAAGCTGGCACCGGCCCTGGCCTGCGGCAACACCCTCGTGGTCAAGCCGTCCGAGGAGACGCCGGGCTCGGCGACCGTGCTCGCGGAGATCCTCGCCGCGGCCGGGGTGCCGGAGGGCGTCTACAACGTCGTCCACGGGTTCGGAACCGGATCGGCCGGTGAGCACCTCATCAGCCACCCGGGCATCGACGGCGTCACCTTCACCGGCTCGACCGCCACCGGCGCCGGCATCATGAAGGCCGTCGCGCCCCGCATCCGGCCGGTCTCGTTCGAGCTCGGCGGCAAGAACGCAGCTCTCGTCTTCGCCGACGCCGACCTCGACGCGACCATCGCCGGGCTGACCCGTTCGGTCTTCGCCAACACCGGCCAGGTCTGCCTGTGCACGGAGCGCGTCTACATCGAGCGCTCGGTCTTCGACGAGGTGACCGAACGGCTCGTCGCGGCTGCCGAGGCGCTTCGCCTGGGTGCCCCCTCGGATCCGGCGACGACGACGGGTCCGGTGATCTCCCGGGCGCACCAGAAGAAGATCCTCGACTACGTCGACCTCGCCGAGCAGGCGGGTGCCAAGGTGCTGACCGGTGGACGGGCCGCCGAGCCCGGCGGTGCCCTGAACGGGGGCTTCTGGGTCGAGCCGACGCTCTGGACGGGGCTGACCAACAACGACCGTCCGGTCCGGGAGGAGATCTTCGGACCGGTCGCCGCGCTGATGCCCTTCGACACCGAGGAGGAGGCGATCAGCCTGGCGAACGACACCGACTACGGGCTCGCGGCCGCTGTCTGGACGACCGACCTCGGTCGCGCGCACCGGGTCGCGGGTCGGATGGATACCGGAATCTCGTGGGTCAACACCTGGTTCCTGCGCGAGCTGCGATCACCCTTCGGCGGCATGGGCCTGTCCGGCATCGGCCGTGAGGGTGGCCGGCACTCGCTCGACTTCTACACCGAGACGACGAATGTGTGCGTGGCGCTGTGAACGCGGCAGAAGGGCGTCATGTGAAGACGCCGGGCACCGTGGTCGCTCAGGTCGCCGAGCTCCTCGACACCGCGCAGCAGAGCGCCACTCCGGTGGGCACGGCGACGCCGTGGCCGCAGCTGGACCTCGATGAGGCCTACGCGAGCCAAGCGGCGCTGATCGCTCGCCGGCTCGCGCGCGGAGAGCGCGGCGTCGGCCTCAAGCTCGGGTTCACCAGCGAGGCCAAGATGCGCCAGATGGGCGTGGACGAGCTCATCGTCGGGCAGCTGACCGACGGTATGCAGGCCGCCGACGGGGCCGCGATCGACCTCAGCGCGCTCATCCACCCGCGGGTCGAGCCCGAGGTCGCCTTCCTGGTCGGCGCCGACGTCGACCTCGCCGACCCGGACGTCGACCTGGAAGCGGCGATCACGGGAGTAGCGCCGGGGCTCGAGATCATCGACTCCCGCTACGACGGGTTCCAGTTCGACCTGCCGCGCGTGGTCGCCGACAACACCTCGGCCGCGAAGTTCGTCATCGGGCCGTGGCATGCTCCGGACGAGGTGGATCTGGACGACGTCCCGGTCATCCTGCGGGCCGGGGACGAGGTCCTCGCCGAAGGGACGACCGCGGCGATCCTCGGCCACCCCCTGCGTACGCTGCCACGCCTGGTCGCTCTCGGGCGCCGCCTGGGACTACAGCTGCCCGCGGGCTCCGTGGTCCTCGCGGGTGCCGCGACCGAGGCCGTACCGCTTCGGCCGGGACCCGTCAACGCCGAGGTCGCCGGGCTCGGGACGGTCCGAGCCGTGGGCGTCCAAGGCAGCGCCGGCCCGCTCGGCGAAGGCGGTGGACGATGAGCGACGCGTTCCTGGTCGAGACCAAGGCTCGGCCCCGCGGTCGGTTCCCGCACGCCCGACGGGCCGGCGACCTGCTCTTCGTCTCCGGCACCAGCAGCCGCCGGCCCGACAACACCTTCGTCGGCGTCGAGGTCGACGAGCTCGGCACCACCAGCCTGGACATCCGCGCCCAGACGGCCGCCGTGATCGAGAACATCCGCGACATCCTGCGAGCCGCGGGCGGCGACCTCGGCGACCTCGTCCAGGTGACCACCTACCTGGTCAACATGAACGACTTCGGCGGCTACAACGACGTCTACGGCTCCTACTTCGACGAGTCCGGACCGACCCGGACCACCGTCGCCGTCCACCAGCTACCCCACCCGCACTTGCTCATCGAGATCCAGGCCGTGGCACACCTTCCCGGCACCACCCCTCAGGAGGAAACGAAATGACTCAGTCGACCACGATCGTCCCCCCGGTCTTCAACTTCATGCAGTGGATCCAGGAGCACGAGCAGGAGCTGAAGCCCCCGGTCAACAACAAGGCGATCTTCACCGGTGACGACTTCATCGTGCAGGTCGTCGGCGGGCCGAACCAGCGGACCGACTTCCACGTCGACCCCTACGAGGAGTGGTTCTACCAGATCAAGGGCTCCATGCATGTCGACGTCATGACCGAGGACGGCAAGGTCACCGTCGAGATCAAGGAGGGCGAGACCTGGCTGCTGCCCGGCAACCTGCCGCACTCCCCCCAGCGGCCGGAGGCCGGGTCGATCGGCGTGGTCATCGAGCGGATCCGCGAGGAGGGTACCCTGGAGAAGTTCCAGTGGTACTGCCTCGAGTGCTCGGCGCTCGTGCACGAGGTCGAGCTCCAGGTTCGCGACATCGTGGCAGACCTTCCGCCGGTGTTCACCGAGTTCTACGAGGACGAGGCGGCCCGAAAGTGCGGCCAGTGCGACGCCCTCCACCCCGGAAAGGGCTGAGTCGCGCGTGACCTCGGCCATCGACGTACACACGCACTCCGTACCCCGCGGGTGGCCGCAGCTCCCCGGCCCGGAGCCGCGGCTGTGGCTCGACGTCGCGAGCGAGACCGAAGCGGTCATGATGATCGGCTCGCGCGAGTTCCGGCGGATCAGCTCCTCGGCCTGGGCGGCTGATGTCCGTCTCGCCGCCATGGACGCCGACGACGTGGAGACGCAGGTGGTCTCACCGACCCCGGTGTTCTTCAGCTACGACGCAGCACCGTCCGATGCGGCGGCGATCGCCCGCATCTTCAACGACCTCGCGCTCGAGACCACCGCCGAGTCTCCGCGCCTGCTCCCGTTCTGCCAGGTGCCCCTGCAGGACACCGACCTCGCGTGCGCCGAGCTGGAGAGGTCGCTGGCGAACGGCCACGTCGGGGTGGAGATCGGGAACCACGTCGGCGACCGTGATCTCGACGACGCCGGCGTCGTGACGTTCCTCCAGCACTGCGCGAGTCTCGGCGTGCCGGTCTTTGTGCACCCCTGGGACCTGCCGAACTCACCGCGGCTCGACCGGTGGATGGCGCAGTGGCTGACCGGGATGCCCGCCGAGACGCACCTCTCGATCCTGGCGATGGTGCTGGGCGGCGTCTTCGACCGGGTCTCTCGCGACCTGCGGATCTGCTTCGCGCACGGCGGCGGCTCCTTCCCCTACTGGCTGGGCCGGATGGACAACGCCTGGCACCAGCGGCACGACATCATCGGCACCTCCGAGCACCCGCCCTCGCACTACCGCGACAGGTTCTCGGTCGACACCGTGGTCTTCGAGGAGGCGCCGCTGCGCCTGCTGGTCGACACCCTGGGTGCCGGCCAGGTGATGGTGGGCAGCGACTACCCCTACCCGCTGGGGGAACGCCCCGTGGGCGCGGTCGTACGCCAGGCGAGCTTCCTCAGCGATGGCGACCGGGAGCTCCTGCTCCGCGGGAACGCGACCACCTGGCTGGGAGCCGACCGGATGGCAGCGGCGTCGTGACCGCTCCGCTTCCGGCGTCCATGCGGGCCGTCGTCGCAAGCCGGCCAGGAGCGCCGGAGGTGCTCGCCGTGACCCGCCGAGCCGTCCCGCAGCCGGCGGCCGGCGAGGCCCTGGTCCGCGTCGTCGCCGCCGGCGTCAACCGTGCCGACCTCATGCAACGGGCCGGCACCTACCCCGGGGCGGCGGCGGATCCGATCCTCGGGCTGGAGGTCTCCGGTGTCGTGGTGGCCACCGGCGCCGACGTCTCCGAGGGCCTGATCGGTCGTGAGGCGTGCGCGCTGCTGCCCGGTGGCGGATACGCCGAGTACGTCGCCGTGCGAGCGGCTCACCTCGCGCCGGTGCCTGCGGCCGTCTCCCTGCGCGACGCCGCCGGTCTGATGGAGGCCGCCGCGACCGTGTGGTCCAACCTCTACATGCCGAGTCCGCCCGAGCCGGGATCCTGGATGCTCGTGCACGGTGGCGCCAGCGGCATCGGCTCGCTCGCCGTGCAATTCGCGGTCGCGCACGGCGTGCGGGTGGCGACCACGGTCGGCTCGCCCGAGAAGGGCCTGTTCGTCGAGAAGCTGGGCGCGGAGCTGGTCATCGATCACCGCCGCCAGGACTTCGCCGACGAGCTGCTCGAGCGAGGTATCCGGCCCGCGACCGTCCTCGACATCATCGGGGCGGACTACCTGGAGCGGAACCTGCAGGTGCTCGGCCGGGGCGGACGCCTGGTGATCATCGGCCACCAGAGCGGGGCCTCGACCCAGATCGATCTCAGCCGCCTCCTCCTGGGCAACCTGACCGTGACGGGCAGCGGGCTGCGGATGCGCCCCGACCACGAGAAGGACCGGATCATCGACGATCTGGTCCGACACATCTGGCCGCTGTACGAACGCGGCGAGATCGTCCCCACCACCCACGCCGCCCTCCCGTTCGAGCAGGCCGCCGAGGCACACCAGCTGCTCGAGCAGTCCCATCACCGCGGCAAGGTCCTGCTCCTCGCAGACCCGGACCTTCCCCCGACACCCGATAGGCAACCATGAGCACCCCTCCCACCCGGATCCTCTACCAGAGTTTCACCGACCCCGCGGTGCACCAGCCCTACCTGAAGCGGCTGGAGGCCTACCTCACCGACATCGCAGCCCCGGGGGTCACCTACGAGGTCAGAGGGATCAGCCCGGCCGACACCCAGCTGGGCAGGCTCAGCGAGCTCCGTTGCGGCGTGCAGTCGGTCGAGGGCATCGTCGAGGCGGCGGCCGAAGGCTTCGACGCCGTCCTCGTCGGTCACTTCCAGGATGCGTGTCTCTACGAGGCGCGGACCGCCGTCGACATTCCCGTCATCGGCCACGGCGAAGCCAGCATGCTCCAGGCCTGCATGCTGGGTGGCCGCATCGGCCTGGTCACCCTCGACCCCGTCTACCTCTCCTGGCACCGCGAGCAGATCGCGCGCTACGGCCTGGCCTCTCGCGTGGTCGACGTCCGCGCCTTCCGGCTGACCCCGGACCAGGCGGTCGCTGCGTACGACGACGAGTCGGCCTACCAGTCGATCAAGGACACCTTCGTCTCGCTGGCCACCACCATGGTGCAGGAGAGCCACGTCGACGTGGTGATGTCGGCCGGAGGCCTGTTCGCCCTCCTCAGCGCCGACGACCACGTCGAGGTGCCGGGCGCCCTGGTGGTGAACCCGACGCTCCTCGCCGTGCGACAGGCCGAGGCGTCCGTCGCGATCACCCGGGCGATAGGAACTCCAGTCTCTCGCGGAGGCACCTTCGCGCGAGCAACACCGCAAGCCGTAGATGAACTTCTCGCTCTCGTAAAGGGGACTCGATCATGACGACACTCAGCTACACCGCCGACGCCGTGGCGACCGGAGACGGCCGCAACGGGCACGTCCGTTCCAGCGACGACCTCGTCGACCTGGATCTGGGCATTCCCGAGGACCTGGGAGGTGCGGGCGGGCACGTCAGCAACCCCGAGCAGCTGTTCGCGGCCGGCTACTCGGCGTGCTTCCTCTCCGCCCTGAACTCGGTCGCGCGCGTACAACGCGTCAAGCTGCGCGACGCACAGGTGCAGGCGAAGGTGACGATCAGCGGGGGCGGTGCGGGCTTCGACCTTGCAGTGGAGCTGGTCGCCCTCCTGCCCGACGTCCCGCCGGAGACCGGCGAGGCGCTGCTCGAGGCCGCCCACCGCAAGTGCCCCTACTCGAGGGCTGTCGCGGGGAACATTCCCGTGAAGCTGTCGCTGGCTCAGTCCTGACCTGCCGCTCGTCGATCGCTGCCACGGTGGCGGGACCGGCCGGCCGGAGCGGACTGACGCCGCTCTGCCACTTGTCCCGCCACCGGATCCATGTTTAGGTAAGCCTTACCTAAACATGGAGGTGTCATGAAGTCGAACGCCCGCATCGCCCGCAGCATCCTGTCCTGCCCCCGTGGCGGCAGCGTGGTGATCGACGGGATCCCCTACTCGATGGAGGAGCTGGAGATGCAGGGCTTCGCCGACGACGGCGGCCGCCCGACCTTCCTGTGCCCGCCCGAGCAGCGGATGGCGTACGCCGGGCGCCGGGGCAGCCACGTCGTACTGGTCCTCCAGGGCATGCTCGGCAACGACGAGGCGGTCCGGCTGACCGGGACGCTGAGGTGGCTGCGTACCGATGCCTGCACGTGCTGCGAGACGGAGTGGGAGGAGGTCGTCATGGACGTCTCCAACGTCATGCTGGTCCGCCGCAGCGGCGAAGCGGTCCCGATCCCCCTCGACGCCTTCACCGACCGCGAGCTCGACCTGAACGACGGTGTGCTCCACCGCAACCAGGACCACCTCAACAACCACCACGGCAACGAGCTGCGCGAGGCGGTCGCGACCCGCTCCTACATCCCGGTCGACACCATCCTGGCCGCCCAGATCACCGGGCTCTGCGCGGACGGCTTCGAGTTCCAGTGGGTCGACGAGGCAGGGGCGCACAGCGCGCGGACCATGTTCGACCACCCGGCCCGGACACCGGAGGACCTCGTCGCCGGCGTCCGGAAGGCACTCGCCGCCGAGATCTGCTGAACGGGACACGCGCGCCGAACCTGTTTCCTGGTACACAAATCCCATGTACCTTGATGACGTATCAACGTCGTGCAAGGAGGCTCGGATGGTTGTGCGGACACTTCTCTCGATCGGTGGCTACGTGGGTGCAGTCGCCGGCACCCCTGTCCGGATGATCGCGCCAAACAGGCCCCTGCCGCGCCAGGACTACGACCAGACGCTGCGTACGTTGTCCGAGGCGTCGGTCGAGATGTACTTCAACGCCTTCAAGGACGTCGACTGGGACGCGCCCGAGATGGCCGTGCCCGAGGACGACGAGCGCTGGATCCTGCCCACGCTCGACCTGCTCGGCGCCCACCCGTGGTACCGGTCGCTGCCCAAGGCGCGGCAGATCGAGGTCGGTCGGCACCGCCTCACCGCGATGGTGAAGACGGGCTCCCAGTTCGAGCAGCTGCTCCTCCTCGGCGGCACCCAGTTCCTGATGGGCGTCGACAACGGCGACCCCGAGTTCCGCTACTTCATGCACGAGCTCACCGAGGAGACCCACCACATCCAGATGTTCCAGGAGTTCACCAACCGGGTCTGCCCCGACGTCGCGGGCGCACCGGGTTGGCTGATGCGCGCCATCCCGCTCGTGGGACACCTCGGCGGCCTCTACCCGGCCCTCTTCTTCGCCATCATCCTGGCCGGCGAGGAGCCGATCGATCACGTGCAGAAGGAGGCCATGCGCGCCGGCGGAACCCACCCGCTCCTGGACCAGATCATGGCCATCCACATCGCCGAGGAGGCCCGCCACATCGGCTTCGCGCACGCCTGGCTCGAGGAGCACGCCCCCTCGCTCAACCCGCTCTCGCGCTTGGCCCTCGGCATCCTCACCCCGCTCGCGATGCGCCTGGGCTCCGACGCGATCATCATCCCCTCGCGCGCCGATCGGGAGCTGATGGGGCTCCCGGACTCGGTCGTCCGCGAGGTGTGGGGCACCGGCGCCGAGGCCGCGGCGTTCCGCCGTCACCTCTTCGCCGACGTCCGGATGCTCTTCGACAGCCTCGGGCTGCGTACGCCGCTGACGCGGTGGTCCTGGAAGGCGCTCGGGGTCGACGGACGACCCGCGCGCTTCCGCGCCGAGCCGCCCACCGCCGCTGCCTGAGCGGCTTGACGGACAGAGTTGAATGGCATCACCGACTCACACGAGGAGCACGATGCCGAACAACGACAATGGCCGCGCGAACATCGGCGTGGTGGGCCTGGCCGTGATGGGCTCCAACCTGGCCCGCAACCTCGCCTCCCGCGAGGGCAACGCGGTCGCGGTCTACAACCGCACCTACGCCCGCACCGACGAGCTCATCACCGAGCATCCCGAGGCCGGCTTCCTCGCCGCCGAGACGATCGACGACTTCGTGGCGACGCTGGCCAAGCCGCGTACGGCGATCATCATGGTCCAGGCGGGGGCGGGGACGGATGCGGTGATCGAGCAGCTCGCCGAGCGGTTCGAGCCGGGCGACATCATCGTCGACGGCGGCAACGCCAACTTCAACGACACCATCCGCCGTGAGCGCGAGCTGCGTGAGCGCGGCCTGAACTTCGTCGGCACCGGCATCTCCGGCGGCGAGGAGGGCGCGCTGAACGGCCCCTCGATCATGCCCGGCGGCTCGGCCGAGGCCTGGAAGACGCTCGGCCCGATCCTGAAGAGCATCGCCGCGGTGGCCGAGGGCGAGCCGTGCGTGACCCATGTCGGCACCGACGGCGCCGGCCACTTCGTGAAGATGGTCCACAACGGCATCGAGTACGCCGACATGCAGCTGATCGCGGAGGCCTACGACCTCCTCCGGCGGGTGGGCGGGCTCTCGGTCGAGCAGCTCGTCGACGTCTTCAAGGACTGGAACACCGGCGACCTCGAGTCCTACCTGATCGAGATCTCCGCGGAGGTGCTCGCCCAGAAGGACGCCGAGACCGGCCAGCCGCTCGTGGACGTCATCCTCGACGAGGCCGGCTCGAAGGGCACCGGCGTGTGGACGGTGCAGAACGCGCTCGGCCTCGGCATCCCGGTCTCCGGCATCGGCGAGGCCGTCTTCGCCCGGGCGGTCTCCTCCAAGCCGGCCCAGCGCGCCGCGGTGCGGGCCTCGGTGACCGACCGCCCGAAGGCACCCCCGGTCCCCGACACGTTCGTGGAGGACGTACGCGCGGCTCTGTACGCCTCGAAGGTGGTCGCCTACGCGCAGGGGTTCGACCTGATCGTGGCCGGGGCGAAGGAGTACGGCTGGGACATCGACCTCGGCGCACTCGCCAAGATCTGGCGGGCCGGCTGCATCATCCGGGCCCGCTTCCTCAACCGGATCGTCGACGCCTACGCCACAGAGCCCGACCTGGAGACGCTGCTCGTCGACCCCTACTTCGCCGACGCGGTCGCCTCCGGCGGGGAGGCGTGGCGACGCGTCGTCGGGATCGCGGTGGCCTCCGGCGTACCGGCACCGGGGTTCTCCTCGGCGCTCGCCTACTTCGACTCGCTCGCCGCCGACCGGCTCCCGGCCGCGCTCATCCAGGGCCAGCGAGACTTCTTCGGCGCGCACACCTACAAGCGCGTCGACAAGGACGGCACCTTCCACACGCTGTGGTCCGACGACCGCTCGGAGATCCCGACGACGCCCTCGACCCACTAGGTGCCCCTGGCCCAGCATCGGGAGATACCGAACTTGGGGCTGTCGGCGTAGCGAACGGCGTACCTAGCCTGAAGTATGGGGTTCGACGTCGCCGCGGAGAGGTATGCCCGATTCATGGGGCGCTACGCCGAACCCCTCGCACCGCACTTCGCGGACTTCGCCCGGGTCAGCATGGGCCAGCGGGTGCTCGACGTCGGCTGCGGACCGGGCACGCTCACCCGTCACCTCGTGACCCTCACCGAGGCCCACCTGGTGGCTGCGATCGACCCCTCGCCACCGTTCATGGAGGCGGTCGCACGGCAGCTGGCCAGGGTCGATGTGCACACCGGCGTGGCCGAGGCGCTCCCCTTCGACGACAACTGGTTCGACGTCTCGCTGGCCCAGCTGGTCGTGCACTTCATGACGGACCCGGAGGCGGGGATCAGGGAGATGGTCAGGGTGACCCGGCCGGGCGGCACCGTCGCGGCGTGCGTCTGGGACGCCGACACCGGCGCCGTCGCGCCGTTCTGGTCCTGTGTGCACGAGATCGACCCGGAGGCCGAGGACGAGGCCTTCCTCGCCGGCGCCCGGATGGGTGACCTCGAGCAGATGTTCCGGAAGGTCGGGCTCCGCAACGTCGAGCCCAGCGGCCTGGTCATCCGCGTCACCCACCCGACCTTCGAGGAGTGGTGGAACCCCTACACCTTCGGGGTCGGGCCGGCCGGCGACTACGTGAGCTCGCTGGACGACGCCGGTCGTACCGCGCTCGAGGAGGTCGCCCGGCGCCGGCTCGGGAACGGCCCGATCACCGTGACCGCGACCGCGTGGGCGGCCCGCGGAACCGTCGCCTAGCAACACGCCCTGCACCCGGCGAGATTTGCATCGGACCCCTATCCTCCATATGGTTGTAAAAGTCAACCAACTTGGAGGGATGATGATCGGGCACGCGACGTACCAGGAGCTGATCCATCAGCTCAGCGAGGTCGGAGCCGTACGCAAGGGCCTCGTCCGCAGGCTTCCGCCCGAGCTCACAGCCGGCTCCGCGGGGGTGCTGACGATGCTGCGCCAGCACGGCGACATGACCATGAGCGAGCTCACCGAGCTGCTCGCCGTCGACATCTCGGTGACCAGCCGGCATGTGGCGTGCGTCGCCGACCAGGGCTGGATCGAGCGCTCCCCCAACCCGACCGACGGGCGCTCCCGCATCCTCTGCCTCACCGACGCCGGGCGCGACCTGCTCGACAGCGCCTCCCAGCAGCTCGCCGACCTCATCGCCGACCGGCTCAGCGGCTGGGACGAGCGGGACGTGCACGAGCTCGTCCGGCTCGTCACCAAGCTCCGCGACAGCCTCGGCCACTGCAGCACCGCAAGCAACTAGACAGCATCACCAGAAAGGAAGTCCATGGCAACGACGACAGCCGAACGGACTCACGCCGGCCCACCGGGAGGCCCGTCCGAGGGCTCACCCACCTCGCACGGTGAGATGTCTCACCGCGAGATCATGGAGGCGCTCTCGGGCCTGCTGCTCGGCATGTTCGTGGCGATGATCTCCTCCACGATCGTCTCCAACGCCCTGCCCGAGATCATCGCCGACATCGGCGGCGGGCAGTCGGCCTACACCTGGGTGGTCACCGCCTCCCTGCTGACCATGACGGCCACCACCCCGCTGTGGGGCAAGATGGCCGACCTGTTCAGCAAGAAGCTGCTCATGCAGATCGCGCTGGTCCTCTTCGTGGCGGCCTCGGCCGTCGCCGGCCTCGCCCAGAACCCGGGCGAGCTGATCGCCGCACGGGCGGTCCAGGGCATCGGCATGGGCGGTCTGACCGCTCTCGCCCAGATCATCATGGCGGCGATGATCTCGCCGCGTGAGCGTGGCCGCTACTCGGGCTACCTCGGCGCCGTCTTCGCGGTCGCCACCGTCGGCGGCCCGCTGATCGGCGGCGTCATCACCGACGCCGACTCGCTCGGCTGGCGCTGGTGCTTCTACGTCGGCATCCCGTTCGCGATCATCGCCTTCATCGTGCTGCAGAAGACGCTGCACCTCCCCGTCGTCAAGCGCGAGGGCGTCAAGGTCGACTGGGCCGGTGCGTTCTTCATGGCGGCCGGCGTCTCCCTGCTGCTCCTGTGGGTCACCTTCGCCGGTGACAAGTACGACTGGGCCTCCTGGGAGACCGCGGCCATGGTCGGCGGTTCCGTGCTGCTCCTGCTGATCTTCGTGCTCGTCGAGTCGAAGGCCAAGGAGCCGATCATCCCGCTGCGACTCTTCGCCAACCGGACGATCACGCTCTCCTCGCTCGCCTCGCTCTTCGTCGGTGTGGCGATGTTCGCCGGCACGATCTTCTTCAGCCAGTACTTCCAGCTGGCCCGCGGCGAGTCGCCGACGATGGCCGGCGTGATGACGATCCCGATGATCGCCGGACTGTTCCTCTCCTCGACCATCTCCGGCCAGATCATCACCCGCACCGGGAGGTGGAAGGCCTGGCTCGTCGTCGGCGCCGTCCTCATCGTCGGCGGGCTCGGGCTGCTCGGCACGATCCGCTACGACACCGAGTACTGGCACGTCGCCATCTTCATGGCGATCCTCGGCCTCGGCGTCGGCATGACGATGCAGAACCTGGTCCTCTCCACGCAGAACCAGGTCGCGCCCGCCGACCTCGGCGCGGCCAGCTCGATGGTCACCTTCTTCCGCAGCCTCGGTGGCGCGATGGGCGTCTCCGCGCTCGGCGCACTGATGGCCCACCGGGTCACCGACTACGTCCAGGACGGCCTGGCCGACCTCGGTCCGCGCTACGCCGCGCTGGCCCAGGGCACCTCCGGTGAGATCCCGGACCTGGACAAGGTCCCCGAGCCGCTGCGGTCGGTGCTGGAGAGTGCGTACGGGCACGGCATCGCCGACATCTTCCTGGTCGCCGCGGGGGCAGCCGTCATCGCGCTGCTGTTCGTGGTGTTCATCAAGGAGGTCCCGCTGAAGACCAAGGGCGGGCTCGCCCAGGCTGCCGCGGAGGCTGCCTCGGTCGACGGGCCGGCTGCCGTCGCCGAGGGCGTCGCCGGAGTGCCCGAGCAGCACGCTGACGCCCTCGCGCCGGTCGCCAACGGGATCGCGCTGCACGGCTTCGTCCGCGGCGCCGGGAGCATCCCGATCCCGCACGCCGCGGTCACGCTGATCTCGCTCTCCGGGCGCCAGCTCGGCCGCTCGGTCGCCCACGCGGACGGCTCCTACGCGGTCGACGCGCCGCGGACGGGGACGTACGTCCTGATCGCCTCGGCCGACGGCTTCCAGCCGCAGGCCTCCACGGTGGTCGTGGGCGGCGAGCCGGTGGCGTACGACCTCCTGCTCAGCGGCACCACGGGCCTCAAGGGCATCGTGCGTGGCGGCGAGGACGGCGCGCCGATCACGGACGCGATGGTGATCGTGACCGACGTACGCGGCGACCTGCTCTCCACCGGCACGACCCTCGCGGACGGCACCTTCTTCATCGACGAGCTGGTCCCGGGACCGGCGACCGTGGCGGTCAACGCCGAGGGCTTCCGCCCGCGAGCGGTGCCGATCGAGATCGGTGCCACCGGCCTGACCCGGATCGAGGTGGAGATGGTCACCGGCGCGCGTCTGACCGGGGTCGTCAAGGCAGCCTTCGGGCCGCTCGCCGACGCTCGGGTGACGCTGGTCGACGCGGCCGGCAACGTGGCCGGGACCGCGACGACAGGAGCTGACGGGGCGTACGCCTTCGCCGACCTCGACAGCGGTGACTACACGGTCCTGGCGACCAGCTACCCGCCAGCGGCCGGCGCCGTGAGCCTGACCGGCCACGGCGTGGACGGCCACGAGATCGTCCTCACCCACCCCGAGGACTGATCCGCGATGGCACTGACCGCACAGATCCGCACCCGCGACGGCTGGGCCGTGGCGCACGCGGTCGTCACCCTCACCGACACGGCCGGCGGTCAGGTGCTGCGCGCCGAGGCCGACGAGGACGGTGTC
>NZ_JBHVGB010000139.1:0-16734 GCF_042801335.1 Nocardioides sp. NPDC057577
CGTCATGACGAGCCGACTCGGCATCAGAAGAGGTCGAGAGCCGTCACCTTCCACTGGCCGTCGACCTTGGCGGCCTCGACGGCGATCTGAGCGGCGGAGATGGAGGACTCCTTGTCGGTCGAGCGCTGCGAGGCCTGATCGAGGAAGACCAGGAGCGAAGCGGAGTCGGCGTCGAGGGACTTGACCGCGGCGACCTGGACCTCGGCGCTGAGCACGAGCTTCTGACCGGGTGCCTTCTTCTGGAGCTGCTTGAAGAGGAGGTCGTACTCCTTGCGGGCGTCGCCGGCGAGGAACTCGTCGGCCGCGGCAGCGGTCGGCGAGGGGTCGGAGAAGTCGTAGGAGAAGACCTGGAGCAGGCCGGTGGAGACGGCAGACTGCACCTCGGTGGTGGCCTCGGCGTCGACGACGGCGCGGTTGCCGACGTGGTCGGTGCCGCGCTCCCGGTCGGCCTGCCAGAACGCTCCCAGCCCCAGGATCAGGGCGAGCGCGGCGAGGAAGGGCGCCCAGCGGCGTACGAGAGAAGTGCTCATGACATGTTCACCGCTACCTGCTCGAGGCTCTCCAGGAGCCAGTCGTCGCCGACCTTGACCAGATCGGCCGCGAACCTGTTGCGCTTGACGGTCGGTTCGGCGTCCTCGCCCGAGGTCGACCCGTCGCGGACCGTGATCTCGACCGCCGCGATCACGGTCGCGCTGTCGTCGTCGAGCTCGGTCACGGCGGCGTCCATCACCGATCCGGTCGAGATCTTCTCCTGCTCCGCGAGGACCTTGCGGTCCTCCTCCGAGACGCTGGTCAGCTGGTCGTGCAGGGTGCCGGTGGTGACCGCGGCCCAGCCCTTCAACTCCTCGTCCACCGTGCGGTAGTCGAGCGAGTTGAGGGTCTCGATGTGGCTGGTCGCGACGATCAGCACCCGGTCGCGGCGGGCGGCCTCGTCCACCATCTCCTGGTCGTGCCCGGTCGCGCGCCACCAGGTCAAGGCCCCGGCAACCAGGACGGCCAGCGCCACCAGCGGCAGCACCCAGGCGAGCACCCGGTCGCGCCTCGACGGCGGCTCGGGCGCGCCCTTCTCGACCACCGACACCTCCGTCCGAGCCTCTGTTGGATTCTCCGTCGTCGCGCTCATCGCTCCCCCATCAGTCCGGCGAGCGTGGTGGGGACGCTAACCGTCCCCGGCTCGGCTGTCTCGGTCTTCGTGGTTTTCGGTTCGGGTACGGCGGCACACCCCGCCGCGGTGTTGAACGGCTTGCCCTTGCTCACATCGGTGCCGGCCCGCAGGTCGGTGCCCTCATAGCCGGAGACGCAGGCGGGCGGGTTGAAGAACGACGGCATCAGGCTCAGCCGTGGCCCGTTGGAGGTGTTGATCGCCCAGCCGATGCTGACCGCCTCCGGCACGGTCACGAAGGTCGACTCGAGCGCGGCCGCGTTCGTCCCGAAGAGCGTCGCGGGCGTGACCAGGTTGCTCATCAGGATCCCGAGAGGCTGACCGACCTCCTTGACCAGCAGCGAGATCTCGGCGGCCGAGCCGGGCGCCGCCCCGATCAGGTCGCGCAGGTCCTTGTCGGAGTCAGCAAGGGTCGAGGAGAAGAGCGCGAGGTCGTTGCTCCACGCCTTGATGCTGGACGCCGACTCCTCCTGGGTCGCGAGCACCTGGTCGGAGTTGCGGATCAGGCTCGCGGAGACGAGGAAGTTGCGGTCGGCCTCCTGCTGGAACGAGAGCGAGGTGTCGACCAGCTTCCGCAGGTCGGAGCCGGCTCCCTGGGACAGCAGGTAGGACTCGTCGATCGTCGTCACCAGCGCCTCCTCGGGCACCGAGGCGACGAAGTCGCGGCCGGTCTCGATGACCTGGGAGGCGTCGTACGGCAACGCCTCCTCCCCCGCGCTCAGCCGGTCGCCGTCGGAGAGCCGGGCCGAGCCCACCGCGCCACCGCGGAGGTCCAGATACTGCTCGCCGATGGCCGACCGGTTGGCGACCTTCACGGTCACGTCCTCGGGGATGGCGGGCGCGTCGCCCTCGATCTCCAGCACGGCACGTACGCCGTCGGAGCCTGCCTTCAGGGAGGTCACCTCCCCCACGGGCACCCCGCGGTAGGTCACCTCCGAGTTGACGAAGAGCCCGCCGCCCTCGGGCAGCGAGACGTCGACGCGGTAGGGCTCGTCGAGCAGGTCCAGGCCGACGTAGCGGGCCCCGACATAGCTCGTGCCCACGAGCGCGAGGGCGACGAAGAGCCCGAGCTTGACGCGTACGCCTCCGGTCAGCCGTTGCATCAGTCGCTCCCTTCCACGGAGCCGGAGTCTGCGGCTCCGCCTTCCGGCGAGGTCTCGGAGGTCGCCGACCCCGACTCGGCCGGGGACTCCGAGGGCGACCCGGACGAGGACCCGGGGTCCGACGGCGACGGATCCGAGGAGCCCGACGGGTCAGACGAGTTCGACGGGTCTGAGGACGAGGACGAGTCGGAGGGCAGGATCGACTCCCCCGGGATCGACGGCGAGGACGATCCCGGCACCGGCGAGCTGGTCGACGGCAGCAGGCCGGGCGGTGTGCCCGGCGACCCGGACTGGGAGCTGACCGAGCCGCCGGACCCGCCTTCGACCGCCGGTTGCAGCCAATCGCAGCCCTTGGACTGGCAGCCGGCAGGAGTACGGAAGTTCGTGATCATGAACAGGTTCATGTAGTCGCCGCGGATCGCGTTGAGCACCTCGTCGGGGAACGGGTAAGTGAAGAGGATCTCGAGCGCGTAGGGCAGGTCGGAGCCGGCCTTGGCGAGCTGGTCGAGGATCGGGTCGAGCAGCTTCAGGTCGGCGACGATGTCGTCCTGGGCCTCGTCCAGCGTGCTGATGGTGACCTTGGAGAGCTTGTCGAGCGCCTCCAGCATCGCGACCAGCTGCGGACGCTGGTCGACGAGCACCTGCATGCCCGGCGAGAGCCCCTCCAGGGCGTTAGAGATCTTGGTCTTGTCCTTCTCCAGCGTGACCGCGAGCTCGTTGAGCGACTCGATCGCGGAGGTGATCGAGGCCGAGCGCGAGTCGAGGACCGAGACGAACCGGTCCATCTCGGTCAGGAAGGCCTTGATCTCCTCCGGCCGCCCGTCGGAGATCTTCTGCATCTCCCGGGAGATCTCCTGGAACTGCGCGATCCCGCCGCTGTTGAGCACCATCGACAGCGCCCCGAGCACCTCCTCGACCTGCGCGGCCGCCTCGGTGTCGCCACGACCGACGACGGAGCCGTCGCCCAGGGGCTCGCCCGCGACCGGCGAGGCGGGACGGATCAGCGCGACGTACTTCTCCCCGAGCAGCGAGGTCTGCTGCAGTCGCGCCGTGGTGCCTGCGGGCAGCGAGACGTCGTCCCTGACCACCAGCGACACCCGCGCGCTGCGACCGTCCTCGGTCAGCCGGATCTTGGAGACCCGGCCGACCGCGACGTTGTCGACCTTGACGCTGGACTGAGGAACCAGATCGAGTACGTCGCCGAACTCGGCGCTCAGCGTGATCGGATCCTCCCCGACGTCGGCACCGCCGGGCAGCGGGGCTTCGTAGACTCCGCCGCTGACGGCACCGAGGCCGCAGCCGGAGAGGGCCAGGGTCGCCGTGGCCAGCACGGCCACGAGCGGTCTCGACAGGCGCGACATCACTGCTCCTCTCCGACACCGGGAAGCAGGACCGGTGGCGCGTCCTCGGAGGTCCGGCCGGTGAGGCCGTCGCCGGACCAGACGCTCAGCTCGTTCAGGTTGGTGCGGCCGACGAGGCTGTTGGTCGCCGGGTCGTAGGCGTTGACGTACTTCTGCAGCACCAGCGGGATCGTGGCGACCGCCTCCTCGAGCGACTCGTTCTGGTCGACGAGGACCTGGGTCGGGCCCTGCAGGTTCTCGACGCTCGTGCGCATCTCGCCGCGGTTGTCCTTGATGAAGGACTCCAGCAGCGCGAGCGCCTCGCCGAGGTTGCCGACCGCGGAGGCGAGGTCGTCGCGGTCCTCGGCGAGATACTCGGTGACCTGCGCGAACCGGCGGTTGGCGTCCTCGACCCCGTCGTCGTGCTCGAGCAGGGTCTTGTTGAAGGTGTCGAGGTTCTCGACGGTGGCGAAGAAGTCCTGGTCGATGTCGGCCAGGGTCGCCGACGCGTCGGCGCCTTCCCGGATCACCTGGTTGATGTCGGCACCCTGGCCGTCGAGGTTGGCCGCCAGCACCTCGAGGAACCGGGAGAGCGCGCCGTTCTTGTTGGCTCCGTTGGGACCGAGCTGATCGCCCGCCTCGGTCAGCGAGGCGTAGAGGTCGTCGATCTCGACGGGCACCGCGGTCTCCTCGATGACGGTGCCGTCGCGGAGCTCGGGCCCGTCGACGTACGGCTCGGTGAGCTGGACGAAGCGGTCCGAGACCAGGGTCGGAGCGACGATCACGGCCGAGGTGTCGGCCGCGGCGGTCTGGCCGGGGTCGAGGGTCATCGAGACCTTCACGTGCTCGCCGGCGGGCGTCACCGAGGTCACCTCGCCGACCGGAACGCCGAGAACCTGCACGTCGGAGCCGGGATAGAGCCCCACGGAGGCCTCGAAGAGCGCGGAGAACGTCGTGCCCTTCCGCCCCTCCTCGATCCCGTACGCAGCACCCCACCCGACCGCGCCCACGGCGGCGACCACGAGGAACCCGGCGAGGATCCGTCTCATCTCTTCCCTCCCGGGTTGCAGTCGCGCTGGACGTCGTTGTCGAGCACCGGCACGTTGTTCTCGTCGAAGAGGCCGCAGCCGTAGACGTCGATCCATGGTCCGTTGCTCATCGAGGCGCCGATCACCCGGTAGTAGGCGCCGATCTGGGAGAGCGCCTTGTCGAGGTGGTCCTGGTTGCGCTGCAGGATCTCGGAGACCTGGTCCAGCTTCTGCAACGCCGGCTGGAGGCGCTTCTGGTTGTCCTCGACCAGTCCGGTGACCTGCTTGGCGAGGTCGTCGGTGTAGGTGAGCATCTGGTGGATCGCCTGCCGCCGGGCGGCGAGCTCCTCGAGCAGCTTGTCGCCGTCCTCGATCAGCAGCCCGATCTCCTCGTTGCGCTCGGCGAGGGTGCCGGTGACCTCGGTCGTCGTCCGCATCAGCTCGGCCAGCTCCTGGTCCCGCGAGGAGATCGTGCGGGAGATCCGGGTGAGGCCGGAGACCATGCCGCGTACGTCCTCGGGGGTGTCCTCGAAGACCACCGAGAGGGCGTCCATCGACTCCTCGACCTGGGCCATGTCGATCTCCCCGACGGTGGTGGAGAGGTCGGAGAAGGCCGCGTTGACGTCGTAGGGGGTCGTGGTCCGCGAGACCGGGATCGGCTCGCGGAGACGACCCGAGCCGCCCGGGTCCAGGGCGAGGAACTTGCGTCCGAGCAGCGTCTTCACCTTGATCGACGCGGTGGTCTGCGAGCCGAGCGAGACGTCCTTGGCCCGGAACCTGATCAGCACCTTGTCGCCGTCGAGCTCGAGCTCGGAGACCTCGCCGACCTTCACCCCGGCGACCCGCGCCTCGTCACCGGGACGTATCCCGGCGGCCTCGGCGAAGTAGGCCTCGTAGGTGTCGCCACCGCCGATGACGGGGAGGTCCTCGGCGTAGAAGGTGACGAAGAAGACGCCGGTCATGGCCAGGATCCCGACCACGGCGATGACGATCTTGTTGCGTTCGGCGAACGACTTCGGATAGCGGGCCATCATTGGCACCTTCCTGCCGGCGAGTCCACGCCGAGGTCGCCGTAGTAGCCCTCGGGTTTCGGGATCCGCCCGTCGATGGAGCAGATGTAGAAGTTGAGCCACCCTCCGTAGGTGGCCATCCGGCCGATCTGGTCGGTCTTCTGCGGCATGGTGGTCAGGAACTTCGTCAGCGCCTCGTCGTTGTCGGCGAGGTTCTCCGAGACGTCACCGAGCGAGTCGATCGAGTCGCGCAGCGGCTCTCGGCCCTCCTCCAGCAGTCCGGTGACGCTCTGGGAGAGCTCGCCCATCCCCTCGATGGTCGAGCCGAGCGTCTCCCGGTCGGCGGCCAGCCCGGAGACCAGCCGCTGCAGCGTCACCAGGGTCGTGTCGAGCATCCCGGTGCGCTGGCTGACCACCTCGAGGACCGAGTTGAGGTTGGTGATCAGGTCGCCGATCACCTGGTCGCGGTCGGCGAGGGTCGAGGTCAGCGAGGCCGTCGAGGAGAGCAGCGACTCCACCGTCGCACCCTCGCCCTGGAAGACCGCGATGATCTGGGCGCTGAGGTTGTTGACGTCCTCGGGGTTCAGGAACTTGAACAGCGGCTGGAAGCCGTTGAACAGCATCGTCAGGTCCAGCGCCGGCTGGGTCTCGTCGAGCGAGAACGTGTAGCCGGACCTGAGCGGGTCGCCGCCCGGGGCGCCTGGCTCGAGTGCGATATACCGCTGCCCGATCAGGTTGCGGAACCGCAGCTCCGCCCGGGTCCCCTCCACCATCGGCGCCGACTCGGCCGCGGTGAAGACGACCTCGGCGGTGTCGTTGTGATGCAGCCCGATGGACTGGACGGTGCCGATCTTCACCCCCGCCATCCGCACGTCGTCGCCCTTGTTGAGGCTGGTCACGTCGGTGAAGAGCGCCGTGAACGTACGCCCCGACGAGGTCGATCCGTTGGAGATCGTCGTCGCCAGCGCTGCCATCGCCAGGACCGTGACCAGCGCGAAGACCACCGACTTGGTGAGCGTCACCGCGACCGAGCCGCCGTTGCCCGTTCTCATCGCACGATCACCTCCGTGCCTCGCAGGGTCGGGCCGAGCAGCAGGCTCGACCAGGTCGGATACTCATCAGGTGCCATGCCTTCCGCTGGTGCCATCACCTCGGCGATCAGCTGGTTCTCGCCCTCGGAGTTCTGCTCGCCGAGGCCCGTGGTCGCCCCGAAGGTGCGCACCCGGTCCGTCGGCGGCGCCTCGATCCGCTCGGCCGTCCCAGTGACGGCTGGTTGGCTGCCGGTCCGGCCGGTGACGTAGGGGCAGCGCGGGCCGCCGGTACGCAACTTGGGGACGTAGCCCGAGGGGTAGGGCTGCCGGATGTTGGAGACGCTGACCAGCGCGTGGATCCCCGGCTCGTCGGTGCCCTTGCCGAGGTTCTTGGCCATCACCGGCGCGTAGTCGCGCAGGGCGCTGAACAGACACGGGAAGGAGGAGGCGTACGGGCTGACCGCGCGGAGCGCGTCGCGCGAGGTGTCGGAGAGCACCACGATCGTCTCCCGGTTGCGCTCGAGCCAGCGGTCGGTGTCGGCGGCCGTCGTGGTCACCGAGCGGAACGTGTCGGCGACCTGTCGCTGCTGGTCGACGAGGGTCTCGGCGGTCACCGTCATGGTGTCCAGCGCATCCAGCAGGTCCGGCGCGGCCTCCTCGTAGTGGCCCGCGACCCGGCCGAGCGCGGCCAGGTCGTCGGCCATCTGCGGCACCAGCGGGTTCAGCTTCCGCAGGTAGTCCGCCCACGCCGAGAAGACCTCGCCGATGTCGTCGCCGTTGTCCCGCAGCATCGTGGCCAGCTCGCTCAGCGTCGCGTTGAGCTTGTGGGGCTGGATCGCCTTGAGCACCGGGAGCAGCTCGTCGAGGACCTGCTCCAGCTCGACCGCCTCGTCCGAGCGGTCCTGCTCGATGACGTCGCCGGCCGACAGCTCCGGCCCCGAGGCCGGTTGCAGCGCGACGTACCGCTCCCCGAAGAGGGTCTTGGGCAGCAGCCTCGCGGTGGTGTCGGCCGAGAGATCCGAGAGTACGTCCGGCTCCAGCGCCAGGGTCAGCTCGGCGCCACCCTCGCGGGCCGAGACGGTGCGAACGGTGCCGACCGGCACGCCGCGCAGCTTGACGTCGGAGCCCTCTTGGAGCGCATTGCCCAAGGTGCCGGTCGTCAGGGTCACCTCGGAGCGGTCGACGAAGGTCTGGTCGTAGGCGAGCCAGGCGCCGAGCGCCACCGCCGCGACGACGGCCAGGTAGCACAGGCCGAGGAACGCGTCGCGAAGTCTGGACAGAGTCATCCCGCGATCCTCACCGTCGTGGTGGCGCCCCACATCGCCATCGAGAGGGCGAGGTCGAGCAGCGCGACGACCACGATGGTCCGCCGCACCGAGCGCCCGACCGCGATCCCGACCCCGGACGGCCCGCCGCTGGCGTAGAAGCCCAGCCGGCAGTGGATCAGGATGATGAGGATCGAGAAGATCAGCACCTTCCCGAACGACAGCACGATGTCGATGGGCGGCAGGAAGAGCTGGAAGTAGTGGTCGTACGTCCCGGCCGACTGCCCGTGGAAGTAGACCGTCACGATCCGCGATCCCGCATAGGAGGTCAGCAGCCCGACGACGTAGAGCGGGATGATCGCCACGAAGCCGGCGACCACGCGGGTGGAGACGAGGTAGGGGATCGTGCCCAGGCCCATCACCTTGACCGCGTCGATCTCCTCGTTGATCCGCATCGCGCCGAGCTGGGCGGTGAACCCGGCGCCGACGGTCGCGCTCATGGCCAGCGCGGCCACCAGCGGGGCGATCTCGCGGGTGTTGAAGTAGGCGGAGATGAACCCGTTGAGCGTCGAGGTGCCGATCTGGTCGAGCGCTGCGTACCCCTGCATGCCGACGACCGTGCCGACGAAGATGCTCATCCCCGTCATCACCCCGATGGTGCCGCCGATGACCGCTAGCGCACCGGTGCCGAAGGAGACCTCGGAGAGGATCCGGAGGATCTCGCGGGGGTAGTGCCGGATCGCGACCGGGATCCCCACGAGCACCTTGCCGTAGAACCGGATGTCCTTCCCGGTCTGCACCAGCCCGTCCAGCGAGCGGTCCAGCCGCGACCGCTTCTTGACCACGTCGACGGTCGCCATGTCAGGCCCCCTTCCCGGGAACGAGCTCGAGATAGAGCGTCGTGATCACGAAGTTGACGAAGAAGAGGAGCAGGAAGGTGACCACGACCGACTGGTTGACCGCCTCCCCCACCCCCTTCGGCCCGGGCTTGGTGTTGAGCCCCCGGAACGCGGCGACGAGGCCGGCGATGAGCCCGAAGAGCACCGCCTTGAGCTCGCCCACCCACAGGTCGGAGAGCTGGGCGAGGGCGGTGAACGAGGAGAGGTACGCCCCGGGCGTCCCGCCCTGGATGATGACGTTGAAGAAGTAGCCGCCGAGGACGCCGACGACGCTGACCAGGCCGTTGAGCAGCACCGCCGCGAGCACGCAGGCGAGCACCCGTGGCACCACGAGCGCCTGGATCGGATCGACCGCGATCACCCGCATCGCATCGATCTCGTCGCGGATCGTCCGGGACCCCAGGTCGGCGCAGATCGCCGCTCCGCCGGCTCCCGCGATCACCAGCGAGGTCACGATCGGCGCCGCCTGCTGCACGACGGCGAGGACCGAGGCGGCGCCGGTGAACGACTGCGCCCCGATCTGCACCGTCAGGGTGCCGAGCTGCAGCGCGATCACCGCTCCGAACGGGATCGCGACCAGCATCGCCGGGATCCAGGAGACCGAGGTGACGAACCAGAACTGGTCGAGCAGCTCGCGGGCCGCGAACGGCCGCCGGAACGCCGCCCGGAAGGTGTCCAGGCCCAGCGCGAAGAGCGCCCCGACCTGGTCGAGTCCCCGGCTGACCGGGTCCTTGACCTTCGCTCGCGGTGCTCGGTCAACGTCGTCGTCATCGGCGGTGTAGAGCGTGGCGGCGCCGCTCGCGACCCGCTCACCGTGGCGCTCGGCCGCGGCCCGCGGGGCGCCGTTGGCGGGGGCGAGCTGGCGCGGCAGCACCTCGATGGCGCGGGCCCCGGCGCGTACGGTCGCCACTCCCCCGGACGGGTAGTAGGCCTCGCCCTCGACGTAGTCGTCGTTGACGCCGTGGTCGGTCTCCTCGCTCATCCCGATCGGCCCGATCGGGTCACCGCTCATGAACTGTGAGACGACCGGGTGGTCGGTGAGCAGGAACTCCTCGCGCGGGCCGTACATCACCAGGCGGCGGCGGTAGAGCATGCCGAGGTTGTCCGGCAAGGTGCGGGCCAGCTCGATGTTGTGGGTGACCACCAGCATGGTGGCGTCGGTGGCCGCGTTGACGTCGACGAGGAGCTGGGCCAGGTTGGCCGTACGGACCGGGTCGAGCCCCGAGTCGGGCTCGTCGCACAGGATGATCGAGGGCTCGGTGACCAGCGAGCGGGCCAGGCCGGCGCGCTTGCGCATCCCGCCGGAGATCTCGCCGGGCAGCTTGTGCTCCTGCCCGAGCAGCCCGACCAGGTCGAGCTTGTCGTTGGTGATCTGCCGGATCTCCGACTCGCGCTTCTTGGTGTGGGCGCGCAGCGGGAAGGCGACGTTGTCGAAGACGCTCATCGAGCCGAAGAGCGCACCGTCTTGGAAGAGCACCCCGAACCGCTTGCGCAGCTCCTGCCGCTGCGACTCCCGCGCCTTGACCATGTCGACCCCGTCGACCAGGCAGACCCCGGCCTCCGGCCGCAGCAGCCCCATCAGCGACTTCAGGAACACCGACTTGCCGGTGCCCGAGGGCCCCAGCAGCGCGGTGATCTCGCCCTGGGGCAGCGTGAGGGTCACGTCGCTCCAGATGTTCTGGGACCCGAAGCTCTTGGTGAGCCCGGTGACCTCCACGGTTCCGCCCATCGCGGGACCTCCCTGATCTGCCGTTGTGGGGTGTGCTTCCGACGGGACAGTACGTGTGGCTCACATCACAAGGGAGAGGGAATCGAGCCACCCGAAGAATGCGGGCCAGGATTTGTCACGCGCATGACAAAACGGCCGCCCTCGGCAGGTGGGCGGTCCGGCGGGCGAACGAAAATTCGTTCGCCCGAGTCCGGTTACCGTGCTGCCGGAGCTTGAGCGGGCTGGACGTTCGCCACCGGCCCCGCAAGAAGATCGCCTGCCGACGAAGCGGCGATGGAGACGGTCCCTCGGGGCACATCGCCCGACCCGCTGATCAGCGCCACGATCGTGGTGCCGCGGGAGAACGTTCCGCGAGCGACCTGATCGATCAGCGCGTACATCATCTTCGCCTCGTACAGCCAGTCGAGCCGCAGGCCGTGCCGCTGATCGAAGTCATCGATGAAGTCATCCAGTTCAGGGGTGCGCTTCGCGTAGCCGCCGAAGTGGTAGTCGCACTCCAGCCGCCACGAACCGCGCCGAGCGCCGTACATCTGCTCCTGCAGCCGAACGATGTCGTCCTCGAGGAACGCGCCACCCTTCAGGACCGGAACTCCCACGGTCGTGAGGCCAGGCGCCGCGCCCGCGGCCACGCCGGCAAGCGTCCCGCCGGTCCCCACCGCGCAGAACACGACGTCGACAACCTCATCGAGCTCCTTGGAAAGCTCGGCGCAACCGCGTACGGCCTCGGCGTTGCTACCCCCTTCCGGGATCAGATAGAAGTCGCCGAACTCCCGATGCAACGCCTCGATCACGGCGTCAGACGACTTCGCTCGGTAGGCGGCGCGATCGAGATACGTCAGCCGCATCCCGCGCGAGACCGCGTACCGAAGCGACGGGTTCAACGGCAGATGCTCCTCACCGCGGATGACCCCGATCGACCTGAACCCGAAGTAGGCACTCACCGCAGCGGTCGCTCGGATGTGGTTGGAGTACGCCCCACCGAACGTCAGCAGAGTCTCGAACTCCAGCTCCCGAGCAGTCGCGATGTTGTATTTCAGCTTCCGCCACTTGTTGCCAGGGATCTCCGGATGGATCAGATCATCGCGCTTGAGCAGCACCCGCACGCCCGCCTTCGCCAGCCGGTCGTCCTCGATCTCGACGACCGGCGACGGCAGCCGAAGCTCTGCGATCAGCCGATCCTCCACCCCGCCAGCATGACAGGCGCAGATCGGCCCCGTCCGAGAACTCAGCCGCAGCGCTCGAGCTCGTCCCAGTCGGCGGCGATGCCCTCGCCGGCGCCGAGGGCGAAGAGGAGGAGGGTGACGAACTCGGGGTCCTGGAGCCGGCTGCCGAAGGCGGCCCGCAGGCGGAGCTTGTGGTTGCGGACGGTGTGCTCGTGGATGCCGAGCTCCGCGGCCAGCGCCGGAGCGTTCGCGCCGGTGAGCAACCAGAGCCGCAGCGTACGCAGCACCGCCCGCCGGTGCTCGTCCTTGAACGCCTCCAGCGGCGCGAGGGCCTCGCTCGCCTCCCAGCGCGAGAGCGTGGGGTCGGCGTTGAGCAGCAGGGCGACGTGGTGGTCGGCGCAGCGCACCACCGGGTCGGCGGGGATCACCCCGGACTCGACGAGGCCCTCCGCGCGCTCGGTCCAGCGGATCGCGGCCGGCACGTCGGCCAGCGGCACCGGCACGGTCACGAAGACAGGTCCCGTACGCGGCCACCCCCGCATCACCGCACTGACGGCGTCCACGTCGGCCGGGTCGGTGACCACCAGAGCGCGCCGGCCGGCGGTGTCCCACACGCACCTCTCGGGCAGGTCGACGGAGCACTCGACGGAGTCGAGCGGTGCGATGGTGTCGACCGCGCAGACCACTACAGCAGCCGGCAGCTGCCAGCTGACGCGCGCGGCGAGCTCACCGATCACCTCGGCGTCCGCCGCGCCTGCGAGACCGCGGACGAGCCGACGCCGGATCCAGCACGGATCCGCCTCGCGGTCACGGACCCCGACGGCGTACCCGCGGGCGACGTCGTCGAGCAGGATGCCCATGTAGGCGAGGAGCGAGCCGCACAGCGTCCCGCGTACGTCGTCGGGGACCAGCCCCGCGGCCTCGTGCCGGATCGCCTCGGCCGCCCGGTGGGTGGCCAGGTCGACGGCCGCCCGGAACCCGTCGAGGCTTCGCTCGGCCAGCGCCTCTCCCTTCCCCATGCCGAAGTACATCGCCGACACCGTCTCCGGGTCGGACGGGATGTTCTCGACCACGTCGGCATAGAGCTCCACGGCGCTGGCGACTGCCCTCGTGATCAGGTCCCGACGCCGCTGCGTGGGATGCCGCGAGTAGGCGGCGACCTGGCGCAGGATCTCGTCGGTGATCTGCGGGACCAGCCTGCGGCCGACCCGGCGGATGACCGCGCACTCCGTGGGCGAGACGCGCGGGGCATGGATCTTCTCGGCGAGCTGCCGCGAGGCGCTCCGGCGTGGCAGTCGTGGGTGCGGGACACGCGTTCCGGTGGTCGTCATCTGGCTCTGCGTCGAACTCATGGATCTACGACTTCTCCCCTCGATCCCCGGCCCGCGGGAGCACTGTGCTTCGTCAAGCCGGCGCACTCAGTGACGCTCATCACAGAGGAAACCGAGCCGATCAGCCAGTGCTGGAAGACCCAATCGGCATGCAGAGGGCCCTGAATTATCACGTGCATGACAAATTCGAGCCGCGGATGTCGCGTGCGCGACATCCGCGCGGCCGTTTTGGTCGTCTCGGCCGTCACCCCATGGAAATGAGCGTCGACCTGCGAGAGGAAGGGAGCTCGGTCTCATCCATTCGAAAGGACACCCGCCCGTGAAGAAACTTCCTGTGATCGGCTCAGCAGCCGCCAGCCTCATCCTCGTCACCCCGGCCGCGGCCCAGGCGCGCCGCCGTACGACGTCGCCGTCGGCGGCAGTACGGCGGTGGGCGACCACGTCTTCAGCGCCGCCTCCGTCGGCGGCATCAACATCTACACGCCGCTCGTCGCGGCGAACTGCCTCTCCATCAGCGGGGCGGGACAGGCACACAGCGGGACCGCGATGAGCGGGAACTACACCGGCAGTACCCCCGCGGACCACCCCTTCACCATCGAGGACGGCACGTGGACCGGATGCACCGAGCAGTTCGGTACTCCGCTGGACTTCACCGTGGTCGGCGAATGGCGCTTCACCACGGAGGACGCTGCGGTGACAACGTCAACGACCGACGTCGTTGCAGGCACGGTCGACAACATTCGCCTCAACGTCCTAGACAGCTCAGGCACCGGCCTCTGCGACTTCTCAATCACTGGCTCCGCAGCGGCGACGTTCGATGAAAACACCCAGAGACTCGCGATCAGGGAAACGACACTGGATGGCAGCCTCTTCATCGAGGATGTCGCAGGCAACTGCCTGGGACAGGTCGCCGACGGCGACCCCGTCGACCTCGATTTCTCCTATGCCCTCAACATCCCGGACGGCCCGCTGAACATCAGCTGACTCCACTTACGAGGCGACCGGTGACGATCGGGCGTCGTCACCGGTCGCTCTCAGGTATCTCCAGTGCCGGCGGGATCAAGGGGCTCGCTGCATTCCCGGGGTTGCACGGTACTGACTCGACAGTCGATTCGCCTGGACCCGGGGGAAGAGTTCCGCCGCCTGGTTTCGGCTTCGTACAGCCGAACGCACTTCCTTGATTGGTGCTCAGCGGAAACGCAGAGCCTGAAACGGTTGCGGTGAGCAGCGACGAGAGATCGTCGCCGTCTGCCGTGACACAGCCACCGAACCGCGGCACATCGATGGTGCCGGTGAGCCGGCCACCGGTACTGAGATTGAAGAGGCCCTTGTCCCACAGAGGCAACTTTGGCGGGTCAACCTGCTGGTTCCCATCCCAGCCGGCGAGGTAACCCTTGCCACGCAGATGCATAGCGCCTGGAACGGCGGTCCGGCAGGTGTCGCCAAGGCGTATCCGAACGCCGTCGACGACCAGCGATGTCACCCGTGTGTGGAGCTCGTCATCGATCACAGTGTCCAACGCCTGCCTTCCGCCGTCCGGGATATTGAGCGCGCACGTAGTCGTCTCGCCGACGAGTGGCACTGGCAAGCCGTCAGCCCGACGCTGCTCGAGCCGCACGGTGGCTTCCACAGGGATGGCTCCGAAGGCGAGGGTGCGAACGGTGATATCGGGGCTGATCCCATAGTTGTGCGGCGAACCTGACGGTGCAACCAGATACACGTTCCCCCCTCCTGTACTGCACGCCCTGTACCGCGCCGGGTCGGGGCTCGCCGTTGTCGGGCTGATGTAGAAGTCGAATGCCGTGACCATGACCGGGGTCCGAAGCCACTGTTTCGCTGTCTCGGCCTTAGCAAGCGACGCCAGCGCGGCACCACCGAAAGTCCGGTGGGAGGCCGGCGGCGGCTGGACCTCGGGGGCGGGCAGCCCAGGATAGGGCCCTTCGACGGCACGACTGCTGCCGATGCCGAGCATGGTGAAGGCAACCACGGCCAGGGTGGCCGCAGCCGTGACGCGTCTCGTTGTTCGCCGCATGCACCGACGATGATCCCGCCAAGATCGCGCCGCAACCTGGATCAGCAGGTTCGCTCGAGGCGCCCGCACAATTTGTCATCGCCATGACAACTCCGGCATCGAACGGCCCGCACGATGTCGCGTACGCGACATCCTGAGGCCCGATCTCGCACGTTCGCGCCGTTGAACGTCGACAGCCGGCCCCACCACGGGGGATGAATGGACCAAGCGGGGACACCTGGTCTCCTCTGATCCGAAGGGACATCGTTCGATGGCTAAGAAGATCCTTCTCGTGGGCGCGGCGGCAGCCGCTCTCACCCTCGCGACCCCGGCGATGGCAAGCGCCGCGCCCCCGTACACCGTCTCCGTCGGCGGGAGCTCGACCGCCGGGAGCCATCCGTTCACCGCAGCCGCGGTGGGCGGGATCAACTTCGCGACCGCGCTGAACGCGATGACCTGCACGTCGGCCACCGCATCCGGGACCGTGCAGAGCGGAACCGGGCTGACCACTGTCGCCACCATCGCGTCCACCGGGTGGGGCGGATGCACCGAGCAGTTCGGCACCCCGCTCACCGTCACCCACAGCGGTTCCTGGTCCCTCACGCCGACCGGCTCGGCCACCTCGGGCTCGACCGACGTGGTCGCAGGCAAGATCGTCGGCGTCAGCGCCCACGTCGCCGACTCGTCCGGCACCGGGCTGTGCGACTTCACGGTCGGCGGAAACGTGGACGGGAGCTTCAACGAGGCCACCCAGAGGCTCGTCATCGCTGAAACCGGCGCTGATAGCAGCCTCACGGTCACGAGCGTCGCCGGAGACTGCCTGGGCACCATCAGCGTCGGCGAGGCCGCCAGCTTCTCCGGAAGCTACGCCATCACCTCCCCCGACGGCGCGATCAACCTCAGCTGATTCATCGACCGATGACGGTGCGTCCGATGGGCGCACCGTCGTCATGTAGCACCACATCACGATCCCGAAGGAGCCCTACTCATGCCACGCCCGAACCCCACGAAGCGCCGCCTCGGTCTGCTCGCCATCCCCGCGGCCGCAGCGCTGCTCGCCGTCGCCACGGCCGCACCCGCCCACGCCGCACCGCTCGACATCCTCTACGACGCCAACGGCACCACCGTCGTCGCCTCGACCGGGTCGCAGATCCCGGTCGGCCCGGCCGTCCTGGACACCACGCTGGAGACCACGACCGGCGCGTTCACCGGCTCGCTGGCGCTCCCCGGCGCCAGCACCGAGTTCAAGGCGGTGGGGTTCATCCCGATGAGCGCCGACGTCTCCTTCGAGGAGGCCGCCCCCACCACCGGCACGCTCACGCCCCATCCCGAAGGCGGCGGCAGCTATGTCGAGGCCACCTCCTACTACAACGTACGTCTCACCAACATCAAGGTCGTGGGCTTCCCGACCTTCTCCGGCCCGTTCTGCCGCACCGTCGAGCCGGTGGCCATCCCCGTGGCCACGCCCGAGGGTGAGCGGTTCGGGGTCTTCACCGGCGGCCGCCTCACCGGGACGTACTCGATCGGCGACTTCCAGAACTGCGGCCTCAACACCTGGCTGGTCAATGCCCTCGTTCCCGGCGACGGGAACACCATCGAGCTCAACCTCACCAACCCGCGTCGCGGCTGAGCTCTCCCTCCCCGAGTCCGCCGGGTGGCCAC
>NZ_JBHVGB010000140.1:0-16570 GCF_042801335.1 Nocardioides sp. NPDC057577
ATCCGATAGGGCGAGTAGTCCTACGAACAGCGTGTTACAGCGAGCGGCGCCGCCCCCGCGCTGAGGAGTTCGGCCCTACGTACGCCACCCTCTAGGCTCACCTCGTGGAGTTGATCGAGGTGCTGGTCGGACGGATCGGCAAGCCGCACGGGATCCGAGGGTTCGTGACCGTCGAGGTGCGCACCGACGAGCCCGACCGGCGGTTCGCCGAGGGCACGGTGCTGCGGGCGCGGCCGCCGAAGGGATCGGCGTACGCCGCCAAGGAGCTGACCGTGGAGGGCGCCCGATGGCACGGGCAGGTGCTCCAGATCGCCTTCGAGGAGATCGCCGACCGCAACGAGGCCGAAACGGCTCGCGGGACGCTGCTCTTCGCCGACGTCCCGGCCGAGGAGACCCCCGAGGACCCCGACGAGTACTACGACCATCAGCTCGTCGGCCTGACCGCCTTCGATGAAGAGGGCCGCGAGCTGGGCACGGTGAAGGCGCTGGTCCACGGGGGAGCCCAGGACCTGCTGACGATCCGTACCCCGGACCGGCGCGACGCGCTGGTGCCGTTCGTCAAGGCGCTGGTGCCGGTCGTCGACCTGGTCGAGAAGAAGGTCGTCATCGCCGACCGCCCCGGCCTGGTCACGCCGTTCCCCGAGAGCACCGAGGACGAGGACGACGCCACGTGAGGCTCGACTACCTCACCATCTTCCCCGACTACCTCGCGCCGCTCCGGCTGAGCCTGCCGGGCAAGGCGATCGAGTCCGGGTTGCTGGACCTGCACGTCCACGATCTGCGTGCCTGGGCGCACGACAAGCACCGCACCGTCGACGACACGCCGTACGGCGGTGGCGCCGGGATGGTGATGAAGCCGGAGCCGTTCGGCGAGGCCTTCGACGAGCTGGCGATCGACGGCGCGACCGTGATCGTGACCACCCCGAGCGGCGAGCCGTTCACCCAGGCGTTGGCCCGCGAGCTGTCGACTCGGGAGCGGCTGGTCTTCCTGCTCGGCCGCTACGAGGGCATCGACCAGCGCGTCCTCGACCACGCCGCCACCCGTGCCGAGGTCCGCGAGATCTCCCTGGGCGACTACGTTCTCAACGGGGGAGAGGTGGCCGCGATGGCGATCACGGAGGCCGTCGTACGCCTGCTCCCCGGGTTCATGGGCAACGCCGAGTCGCTCGTGGAGGAGTCCCACGAGGACGGCTTGCTGGAGTACCCGGTCTACACCAAGCCCGCCTCCTGGCGTGACCTCGAGGTCCCGAAGGTGCTGCTCAGCGGCGACCACAAGCGGATCGCGCAGTGGCGCCACGACCAAGCGGTAACCCGGACCTCCGTACGCCGCCCCGACCTGCTCCACGCCTCCCAGGCAGCCACCGAGTGGGAGATCGTGCCCGCCGTACGTGCTGATGTGCCCGAGCTGCACACGCTCCAGCTCGCCTGCTGGGTGCAGGAGATGCACGACAACCCCGGCGTCGCGATCCCGCCGCTGCACGAGTCGCTCGACGACACGACGCGCGCTCTGGAGACCCACGACGTCTACGTGGTCCGCTCCGCCGGGCGGCTGGTCGGCTCGGTCCGTGCCCGGCTCGAGGGCGACGTCTGGGAGATCGGACGGCTGATGACCGCCCCGGACCTGCAGGGCCGGGGTCTGGGTCGTCAGCTGCTCGACCACATCCAGGCGGTGGCGCCGGCGGGTGCCAAGACCCACCAGCTCTTCACCGGAGCGAAGAGTGAGCGGAACCAGAAGATCTACAAGAAGGCCGGCTTCCGCCTGCGCCGTGACCTCGAGGCTCCCTCAGGCGCCGTCATCATGACTAAGACCCATGCAACTCGACGGTAACGGATCAGCAACCGAAAACTCTGTTACTTTTCTGTAACACAAGGCATCCGTCTCTGAAACCTTGCGTCGCAACGATGCCGGGCAATGCGTACGACGAGCGATGTGGCTCGCGTGGCGTCACAGCCCCATCCCGAGACTCAATCAATGAGGCACTGAATGTCTGTCGAACTTGCGTGGCAACTCCTGTGCGCGGCCCTGGTCATCTTCATGACCCCCGGTCTCGCGTTCTTCTACGGCGGCCTGGTGAAGGCCAAGTCCGTCGTCTCGATGATGATGCTGAGCTTCGGCTCGATCGCCGTCGTGACGATCCTCTACGTCCTCTACGGCGGCACCGGCATCGCTGGCAATGGCACCAGCGGTGGGAGCAAGCTCTTCGGTAACCCGTTCGAGGACTTCGGTATGACCGACCTCGTCACCTCCGCCGGTAGCGGCGACGCGGGCAACCTCTTCGGCGGCCACGCCTTCCTGGTCGCCTTCTGCATCATCACCGTCGCCCTGGTCTCGGGGGCCGTCGCCGACCGGGCTCGCTTCTGGCCCTGGATGATCTTCGCCGTCTTCTTCGCGACCTTCGTGGTCTTCCCGACCTTCCGCTGGATCTGGGGCGTGGACTCCGAGGGCAACTTCTACGGCTGGCTCGCCAACAACGTCTACGGCCTCGGTGGCTCCCTCGACTGGGCCGGCGGCACCGTGATCCACCAGTCGGCCGGCGCCGCGGCGCTCGCCCTGGCGCTCGTGCTCGGTCGTCGCAAGGTCGGCTTCTCCAAGGAGGAGACGGTCGCTCACAACGTACCGCTCGTGCTGATCGGCACCGCGATCCTCTGGTTCGGCTGGTTCGGCTTCAACACCGGTGTCTTCGGTGCCGACGAGGGCCAGACCTCGCTGATCTTCCTCAACACCCTGCTGGCCCCGGCCGCGGGTCTGATCGGCTGGATCGTGGTCGAGCAGTTCAAGGACGGCAAGCCGACCGCCGTCGGCGCTGCCTCCGGCATCGTCACCGGCCTGGTCGCGATCACGCCGGCCTGTGCGTTCGTCAGCCCCGTCTGGGCGCTCGTCCTCGGCCTCGTCGCCGGTGCCATCTGCGCCCTGGCTGTCGAGCTCAAGTTCAAGCTCGGCTTCGATGACACGCTCGACGTCGTCGGCATCCACCTCGTCGCCGGTTTCATCGGCTGCGTGTGGGTCGGCATCTTCGGCATGGAGTCGCTCACCGGTGGCAGCCTGGTCTTCGGTGGCAACTTCAAGCTGCTCGGTGCCCAGATCCTCTCCTCGCTCACCGTGATCGTCTACTCGTTCGTCATCGCCTTCGTCATCGGCTTCGCGATCGAGAAGACCGTCGGCTTCCGCGCCAAGGAGGAGGACGAGGTCGCCGGTATCGACACCGTCCTCCACGAGCCGGGCTACTCCGAGCTCGGCTGATCTGATCGCATCCTCCACGAGGCCCGTCCCGTTCGCGGGGCGGGCCTTGCGGCGTACCGAGGTGCCTTCGTCTGCATACCTTGCTGGAGGAGCAGGCCTCAGCGCGGGCCGTACGGAAGCTGTCGGGCCTGATGCTGGATGCGGGCGCTGAGGTCCTCGACCTCGGCCAGCACCGCCGGCGCGACCCACACGGGGGAGCGGCGCGTGCGTTTGGTGCGGGTGAGGACTCCGACATGCTCCAAGCCGTCGATCGTCCCCTCCGGGTCCTCGATGCCGAGGCTCTTGGTGACCAGCTCGGCGTTGAGGATGGGCTCCTCGGTGAGCAGGTCGAGAAGACGGTACGCAGCAGACCCGGGCCGTGGGTCACCGGCCGCCTCACCCCAGCCGCGCCGGATGCTCTCCAGCGTCTCGGCCGTCTTCCACGACTCCGTCGTCGCGATCGTCGTCGAGGCGGCGAGCATGGCGATGATCGTGGACGCCGTGCCGGCCCGGTAGTCGTTGAGGGCGGCGAAGTAGCGGTCGCGGTGGGCGACGAGCGCCGATGCGATCGGGACGGCCAGGTGGCGCGAGGCGCGGCGTCGTCGGAGCACGGCGTGGATCAGCGCCCGACCGATCCGGCCGTTGCCGTCGATGAAGGGGTGGATCGACTCGAACTGGGCGTGCACGATCGCCGCCTGGGCGATGGGGGAGAGGTCGTCGCGGTTCGCGAAGGCGACCAGGTCCTCGATGTAGTCGACGACCGTCTCCGGCGGCGGTGGCACGTGGAGGGTGTCGCGGGGCGCGTAGTCGGAGCCGCCGACCCAGTTCTGCACGACGCGGAACCTGCCGGCGTTGGCCGCCTCGTCGGGATGGCGTGCGAACAGGTCCCGGTGGGCGCGCAGGATCGCGTCGGAGGTGATCTTGCGGGTCGTGTCGGCCTCGCTGATCAGCCGCTGCATCGCCTGGGTCGCGGATGCCATCGAGGTCGCCGAGGAGCTGGCGCCGATGCCGAGGAGGGCCCGACCGTAGTCGGCCATGCTGGCCTCGACGTGCTCGATCTTGGAGGAGTCGATCGCCTCGGTGCGCAGCTGCAGATGGTTGAGCCCGTCCATCGTCCGGCCGTGGACCAGGTCGAGATGACGGAGCGCGCCCGCACTGGCGGTCGTCATCGCCGCCACCGGCCGCTCCAGCGCCAGGTCGAGGTCGGCGATGTGAGGAGGCAGCGCCACCGTGACCTCACGGAGCAGCCGGTCAACGCGCGGGCCGCGCGGGATCCGCTGCCGGTAGGGGCGCGTCACGTAGGTGTGCGGTGGCCAGTCGGTGTCGGTCACGAGGGAATCCTCGCAGGGGGCGCCGCGTACGTCTCGATTCTCGGCGGCCCGCGGCGCTGTGGCAGACTTGTGGACCGGTCCAGTCGGCCGAAGCACGCTCCGAAGAAGACACCCGGAGGTGTCGTGACGGGCTCCTGCCACAGGGGGAACCGTGCGCCGCCGGCCAGCGTGGCTGGACCACCGCCAAAGATAGCCCTGACCAGGGCATGGATGACCGCGATCGGCCTGTGGCGAGCGTGAGGAGAAATGATGAGCAACGTACTCGCCGAGGTCGGCAACGCCTCCAAGCGCGACGACCTGCCGGAGTTCCGCGCCGGTGACACCGTCAAGGTGCACGTCAAGGTCGTCGAGGGCAGCCGGTCCCGCGTCCAGGTCTTCCAGGGCGTCGTGATCCGCGTCCACGGTTCCGGCATCGGCCGCACCTTCACCGTCCGCAAGGTCTCCTTCGGCGTTGGTGTCGAGCGCACCTTCCCGCTGCACTCCCCGATCTTCGAGCAGATCGAGGTCGTCACCCGCGGTGACGTCCGTCGCGCGAAGCTCTACTACCTGCGCAACCTGCGCGGCAAGAAGGCGAAGATCAAGGAGCGCCGCGAGGCCTGAGCGGCTGGGGCTTGATCAGCGGAGCGAAGCGACGCCCGATCTGCCCCAGACCGAGGCCTGAGAGGTCCCTGAAGATAGCGAGTCGATGAGGCTCGTTGTGGAGGAACTCTCTAGACTCACCGCGTGACTTCGAACGACCGCGATCCTTCCGTCGGCGTAGGGCCCCAGGCCCGCTGGGACGGGCCCGAGACAGGGGGATCGCGGTCGTTCTCGTCTTCTCCACAGGCCCCGCGCTGGGCCGCTGAGCAACAGGGCCCGGCCAACGGCCCGCGCCGCGAGGAGGAGCACAAGCCCCGCCTGTCGGCCTGGCAGGAGGGCATCGTCCTGGTCGTGCTGGCCGTGCTGGTCGCGGTCGTCGTGAAGGCCCTGTTCGTGCAGGCCTTCTACATCCCCTCGGAGTCCATGGAGCCCGGCCTGCAGGGTGGCCCGTCGGTGGCGACCGACGACCGGGTGCTCGTGGAGAAGCCGTCCTACTGGCTCGCCGGCACCCCTCAGCGCGGCGACGTCGTGGTCTTCTCCGACCCGGGCTCCTGGCTCGGTGTCGACGAGTCGGCAGGTCCCAGCAACATCTTCGGCAAGGCGCTCGCGGTCATCGGTCTCTACCCCGAGGGGGGCCACTTGGTGAAGCGTGTCATCGGGGTCCCCGGCGACGTCATCGAGTGCTGCGACAAGCAGGGTCGACTGATGGTCAACGGCGTCCCGATCGACGAGCCGTACGCCCGGCCCTCCCAGACCAAGTGCGGCCGCCCCAACAAGGAGGGCGAGTGCTTCGGGCCGATGCCCGGCAACCGCCACTGGGAGGCCGGTCCGGTGCCCGAGGGTTCGCTGTTCGTGATGGGCGACAACCGGGCCAACTCGGCCGACTCGACCGTGCACATGTGCACGGCCAACGAGACCGACTGCGCGCTGGTGCCCTGGGTGCCGGAGGACAACGTGGTCGGCAAGGTCGTCGCGCTGGGCTGGCCGCTGGACCGGGCGAAGTGGATCCACCGCCCCGAGAGCTTCGAGGACGTGCCGTCACCGTGAGTGCTGCGCCGACCTTGCGAGTCGAGCGGTCCATGCTGCGCGACGGCGTCACCCATCTCGGCGCCGTCGACGAGGTCGGGCGCGGCGCGCTCTGCGGGCCGGTCTCGATCGGGATCGTGGTGATCACCGCTTCCACTCGGACGGCACCCCAGGGCGTACGCGACTCCAAGCTGCTCACTCCTGAGGCCCGCGAGATGCTCGCGCCGAAGGTGCGCCGGTGGGCCGTCGACTCCGCCGTCGGGCATGCGCTGGCCTCCGAGATCGACGAGGTCGGGATCATGGCCGCGATGCGGCTGGCCGGTCAGCGAGCGTTGAGCGCCCTGGACGTACGTCCCGACGCGCTGCTGCTCGATGGCAACCACAACTATCTGACCCCGCCCGTGCAGGAGGGGCTCTTCGGTGAGGTCTCCGCGATGGTGGAGGAGGTCGAGGTGCCGCCGGTGACGACGATGATCAAGGCCGACATGAAGTGCGCCGCCGTCGCCGCCGCCTCGATCCTGGCGAAGACCTCGCGCGACGCGCTGATGGTCGCGCTCCACGAGGAGTATCCCGACTACGCGTGGGCCGACAACAAGGGCTACTCCGCCCCCGCCCACATCGCCGCGCTGGAGCGCCTGGGGCCCTCGGCATATCACCGGCGCTCGTGGAGTCTTCCCGGAACTTCCCGGGAGTTGGCTCTAGAGTCCTAGGCATGAGCGAGCGTCAGCGAGCGACCGATGACCTCAGGCCGCCGCCTCCGTATTCTTCGCTTCCCTCTACGGAGGAGGCGGCATGAGCGCGGAGGATCTCGAGAAGTACGAGACCGAGATGGAACTGACCCTCTACCGCGAGTATCGCGACGTGGTCGGCATCTTCAAGTACGTCGTCGAGACCGACCGCCGCTTCTATCTGTGCAACCAGGTCGACGTGCGGGCGCGTACGGACTTGGGGGACGTCTACTTCGAGGTGTCGATGAACGACGTCTGGGTGTGGGACATGTATCGGCCGGCCCGGTTCGCGAAGGCGGTCAAGGTGCTCACCTTCAAGGACGTCAACGTCGAGACGCTCAACCCGACCGACATCGACCAGCCGTTGGACTGATGGCGGGCTGATCTCGGGCCAGGTGCTGTCCACAGGGCGATCTCGATCCGGGGTTATCCCCAGGCGCCCCGGACCCAGCCCTGATTGTCGGTGCTCGCGATGAGTCTGGACCTCGAAGCCGAATGGCAGGAGGCCCATGATGAGTTCAACGGCGCCGGCGCGGATCGCGCTGGGAAACTACGGCGAATCGGTCGCCGAGAGGCACTTGGTCGAGGCGGGTATGACCGTGCTCGACCGCAACTGGCGGTGCACTGACGGGGAGATCGACCTGGTCCTGCGCGAGGGCGACACCCTCGTCGTGTGCGAGGTCAAGACCCGCAGCCATGACGGGTGCGGCACTCCGCACGAGGCGGTCGACAAGACCAAGCTCGACCGGCTGAAGCGGTTGGCGATCGCCTGGCTGGAGCAGCACGACGTGCGTGCTCCGGGGATCCGGATCGATCTCGTCGCGGTGATGCACGCGCCCCGTGGCTCGGCGCTGGTCGATCACGTCAGGGGCCTGTGATGGGATACGCGCGAGCTCATGGCGTCGCCCTTCGGGGCGCGGTCGGTCACCTGGTCGACGTGCAGGCCGATGTCTCGCCCGGTCTGGTCGGGGTGACGCTGGTCGGGCGTGCCGACAGCGTGCTGGCCGAGGGGCGCGACCGGGTGCGGATGGCGATCATCAACTCCGACCTCGAATGGCCCGCGACCAAGCGGATCACCGTGCTGCTCTCGCCGGCCGACCTGCCGAAGGGCGGGTCGCACTACGACCTCGCGATGGCGTTGGCGATCCTCGCGGCCGGTGGCGAGCTCGAGACGACCGGGCTGGAACGCACGGTCTTCATCGGCGAGCTGGCGCTCGACGGTGGGCTGCGGCCGACCTCCGGTGTGCTCCCGATGGTGCTCTCCGCCTCCCACGCCGGGATCGCGCGGGTGGTGGTGCCGGAGCCGCAGGTGGCCGAGGCGCGGATGGTGCCGGGGATGGAGATCCTGGGGTTCCGGTCGCTGGGCCAGGTGGTCGCCGAGCTGCGTGGCGAGCCGGTGCCCGACGCGCCGCCGGTCGCCACCGGCACCGGCGGCAGCCTGCTCGGCTGGCGGGGTGATCGCAGGCTCGACGACATGGACATGTCCGACCTTCGTGGCATGCCCGAGACCCGCTATGCGGTCGAGGTCGCGGCGGCCGGTGGACACCACCTGCTGCTCAAGGGGCCGAAGGGCTGCGGGAAGACCTCGATCGCCGAGCGGATCCCGACGATCCTGCCCGATCTCTCCCGTGAGGAGTCGCTGGAAGTGATGGCGGTGCAGTCGCTGGCCGGGGTGCTCGACGTCGACCGAGGGCTGCTGACCCGTCCGCCGTTCGCGGCCCCGCACCACGACGCCTCCAAACCCGGGATCGTCGGCGGTGGCACCGGCAGGGTCCGTCCCGGCCAGGTCTCGCTGTCCCACGCCGGCGTTCTCTTCCTCGATGAGTTCCCGTTGTTCAAGAGTGACGTCATCGAGTGCCTGCGCGAGCCGCTGGAGAGCGGCGACATCACGGTGTCGCGAGGCGAGGAGTCGGTGACGCTGCCAGCACGCGCCCTGGTCGTGCTCGCCGCCAACCCGTGTCCCTGCGGCAACTTCGACGCCTCGATCACCAAGGACGGCTGCATCTGCCGGTCGAACGAGCGCCAGTCCTACGAGCGGAAGGTCTCCGGACCGATCACGGACCGCATCGACATCATCCGCACGCTGCGGCCGATGTCCGAGCAGAACCATGATCCGTGGGGCTCGGAGACCAGCGCCGACATCCGTGAACGGGTCACGGCGGCCAGACGCCGCCAGCGCGAGCGCTACGCCGACTTCGGCTGGCGGCTCAACGGGCAGGCCAGCGGCATCGCGCTGCGCGACAACTGGCCGCTGCCGCCATCGGCCGAAGCGCTCATCGACTCTCGGATCTTCTCCGGCGCCCTGACCCGTCGCGGCGCGGTCCGCGTGCATCGCCTCGCGTGGACGGTTGCCGACCTTGCCGGGGTCGACTGGCCGGGGGTCACCGAGACCGAGACGGCGCTCGCGCTGCGCAACGGCGGCTCGCTCACGGTGTCGGTGTTCGAGGGGAGGTCGGCATGACCGCGGAGCCCGTCGCACCGACCTTCACCGACCTCGAGCGCGAGCGTCTGGCCCGGGTCGCGCTGACCCAGTTGATTGAGCCCGGCACCCCGCTGCTCGACACCTGCATGGTGGGATCCACCGCGACCGAGGTCTACCGGCGCTTTGCAGAGGAGGATCCCGAGCTCGGCGACGACGGCCTCGAAGCGAGGCTACGACTGGCCCAGATCCACCCCGACCGCGACCTGGAGCGGGCGAGCAACGCCGGGTTCCGCTACGTCATCCCCGGCGACGAGGAGTGGCCCGTTCAGGTCGAGCGGCTCGCCGGGCAGGAGCCCCTTCAACACCGCACTGGCACGCCGCTCGGTCTGTGGGTGCGAGGACCGCTCCTGCTCAGCGACCTCGACCGGTCGGTCGCCATCGTCGGGTCCCGGGACGCCACCGCCTATGGCGCCGACGCCGCGGCGCGGATCGCGGCGGATCTGGCGGTCAACGACTTCGTGACGGTCTCCGGGGCAGCGGTCGGCATCGACGCGGCCGCTCACCGGGGCGCGCTCACCGGGCCGCCGGGCAGCACCGTCGCCGTGCTCGCAGGTGGCGTCGACGTTCCATACCCGCTGCGCAACCGGCGCCTGCTCGACGCGATAGCCGAGGGCGGAGCGGTGATCTCGGAGATCGCGCCGGGGTTCCCTGTCACCCGCTATCGATTCCTTTCCCGCAACCGGATCATCGCCGCCCTCGCCCGGGGCACCGTGGTCGTCGAGGCCGCAGCGCGCAGCGGCTCTCTCAACACCTCACACTGGGCCTACAGCATCAACACACCTGTCATGGCGGTGCCGGGTCAGGTGGGCGCGATGACCTCGGTCGGCACCCACGAGCTGGTCCGCAGTGGGAAGGGCGTCCTGGTGACCGACGGTCTCGACGTGCGCGAGCTCGTCGGCGACATGGGCGAGGCGGTCCCCGAGGAACCCCGAGGCCCCGTACGCCGCCGCGACTCGCTCACCTCCGTCGAGAAGCAGGTCCTCGATGCGGTCCCGGTGAGCAGCCCCTCGTCACAGCTCGCGATCGCGAGATCCGCCTGCCTGCACCCGAAGACTGCCGGCACCGCGCTGTCCCGACTCGAGGCGCTCGGTCTCGCCGAGCGGTTCCCCGACGGGTGGCAGCTGGCCCCGGGCGCGGCTCGCACCTGAGGCCCGGGCAAACACCTATCCTGGCTCGGTGAGCGCTGATCCCGAGGTGGACCCGGAGGGCGGGTCCACGGAAGCGGAGCTCCCCGAGGTCTACGCCGCGCTGCTCGGGGACTACGAGCGACACCTCTCCGCCGAACGTGGCCTCTCCGACCACACGGTCCGGGCCTACCTGGGCGACATCCGCAGCCTCCTCGACCACGCCGACCGGATGGGCCGCACCGAGCCCGAGGCGATCGACCTGCGCACTCTGCGCAGCTGGCTGGCCAAGCAGCAGACGACCGGCCACTCACGTACGACCCTGGCCCGGAGGGCCACCGCGGCCCGGGTCTTCTGCGGATGGCTGGTCCGGACCGGCCGGGCACAGGTCGATGCCGGCGCCGCGCTCGGCTCGCCCAAGGCCCACCGCACGCTTCCGCCCGTACTGCGCCCCGACGAGGTCGAGTCCCTCATCGCCGCAGCCATCACCGCGGCCGAGGACGGCACGCCGCTGGGGATGCGCGACATCGCCCTCCTGGAGATGCTCTACGCGACCGGCGCGCGCGTCGGTGAGCTCGTCGGCCTCGACCTGGACGATGTCGACTACGAGCGCCGGGTCGTCCGGGTGCTCGGCAAGGGACGCAAGGAGCGGATGGTGCCCTTCGGCGGCCCCGCGGTGCGGGCGCTCGACCGTTGGGTCGTCCGTGGCCGCCCGCAGTTGCTCACCGAGTCTTCCGGCCCGGCCCTGTTCCTCGGCGCTCGCGGCGGCCGGCTCGACCAGCGCGCCGTACGCACCCTCGTCCACCGCCGCCTCGCCGACGTCCCCGGCGCCCCCGACCTCGGCCCCCACGGACTGCGCCACAGCACCGCCACCCACCTCCTCGAGGGTGGCGCCGATCTGCGCTCGGTCCAAGAGCTTCTCGGTCACGCCAGCCTGGCCACCACCCAGATCTACACCCACGTCAGCAGCGCCCGGCTCCGCAAGGCCTACCGCCAGGCCCACCCTCGCGCCTGACCCGCCGAGCCGTCACTTGCGTCGGCCGAGTCGGCAGTTGCGGTGGCCGAAACCGTAGTCGTGGGTGACGGAACTCGACTTTCGCGACCCATGACTCACTTCTCGGCCGCACGACCGTCGACTCGGCGGGGCCTACGCCAGATCGCGTACGCAGTCACCGCCGTCGCGCGGACGCCGGGGCGGCGCTGCCCGGCCAGTCTGAGGGCATGACCAGGAACTCGACGTCCAACAGGCAGGCGCGACTGCGGCCCGGCGTACGCAAGGCAGTGCTCGTGCTCCATCTCCTCGGGGTGGGAGCTTGGCTCGGCATCGACGTGGTGGTGGGCATCATGGCGGCCGTCGGTTCGGGATCGGGCGACGCCGCCGACCGTGGTCTGGCGCTGCAGGTGATCGGCACCTATCTCGCGGGCCCGATGCTCGCGGCGGGGTTGATCGTGCTGGCGACCGGACTGGCGCTCGGCTGGGGGAGCAAGTGGGGGCTGGCGCGGTTCTGGTGGGTCGCGGTGAAGCTGGTCGTCAACATCGTGCTGGTGGCGCTGATCCTCTTCGTCCTGATGCCGGGTATGGAGCAGGTGCGGATCATCGGCGAGGTCCTGGCCGCGACCGGCGAGCTGACCGGTGACATCAGCAACCTACGGTTCCCGCCGGCCGTTTCGCTGACCGCCCTCACGATCGCCGTCGTCTTGTCGGTCTACAAACCCTGGGGACGGACGCGGTTCGGTGAGTCGGCCTACCTGACCGGGTCGCTGCGCCAGAGGGGGAGGAGTCGGACCGGCTCCGGCGCGTCGACGAGCAGCAGCGGGTCGAGGTAGACATCGTCGGCGTTGCGGATCCAACCCCAGTGCAGGCAGGTGGCCGGGAAGCAGTGCGAGCCGGCGGTACCGAGCCGGCCCAACGACGCTCCGGCTGCGACCGGGTCGCCGACGGCCACGGTGGCCGCGACCGGCTCATAGGTGGTCCGGGTGGCTCCGTGGTCGACGGTCACCACCGCCTTGCCGGCGATCAGTCCGACGAAGGCGACCGTCCCGGCCAACGCGGCGCGCACGACCGCGCCCGGCGGCCCGGCCAAGTCCACGCCGCGATGACCTGCACCCCACGGAGCATCTGGCGGGTCGAAGCGGCGCACGACCTTCGGCTGGGGTGTCAGTGGCCACACGCCTCGGGGGACCTCGTCGGCTTCTCCGACCGGGCTCGGACCCTCGTCGTGGCCCACAGCCCCACCCAGCGCGGCGCCGGTCGGCGCCACCTCGGCACGTGGCGTTCCGAGGGCTGGGCTTGCCGGGGCGATGAGGACGACGAGGAACAGGGCCGCGACGAGGGCGCGGGCCCGGTCGGAGAGGCGGTACGAGGTCATGACGAGCAGACAACCCCGGATCGAGGACCCGCACAACGAGCGCCGTACGTCCTGTGGAGAACCCCGTCCCGAAACACCCCTGTGGACACTGATCGGCCCGCGCCGGAGCCGGTCACGGAGGATTGGCCCGAGACACCGGTCGGCGGCTAGTCTTGGACCGGCAGCCCCCTGTGGGCTGACTTCGCACGCCAGCAGACCGCGACGGTATCTCGCTCCGAGACGCCGGTCGCCCGCGGGCGCGGCCCTCAGTCCCGAGCAGCACGCTCAGGTCGGACCGCGTGCAGGCGTCAGGGCCCATCACCACCGATGGGCGCGAAACTGAAAACCGACCGGCTCGCGCCAACACCCGCCCGACCTCGAGAAACGCAAGGTCGAGCCACCAGCGGTGCACGCGCGGGCCACCACCTAGGAGAAAAAACATCATGGCAGTCGTGACCATGCGCCAGCTCCTCGAGAGCGGCGTCCACTTCGGACACCAGACCCGTCGCTGGAACCCGAAGATGAAGCGGTTCATCCTCACCGACCGCAACGGCATCTACATCATCGACCTGCAGCAGTCGCTGGCCTACATCGACCGCAGCTACGCCTTCATCAAGGAGACCGTGGCCAAGGGCGGGACGATCATGTTCGTCGGCACCAAGAAGCAGGCCCAGGAGGCCATCGCCGAGCAGGCGACCCGCGTCGGCATGCCCTACGTCAACCAGCGCTGGCTGGGCGGCATGCTCACCAACTTCCAGACCGTGCACCAGCGGATCAACCGCCTCAAGGAGCTCGACGAGGTCAACTTCGACGACGTCGCCGGCTCGGGCCGCACGAAGAAGGAGCTCCTGCAGATGAAGCGGGAGCGCGACAAGCTCGAGAAGACCCTGGGCGGCATCCGCGAGATGGGCCGGACCCCGTCCGCCGTCTGGATCGTCGACACCAAGAAGGAGCACCTCGCTGTCGAGGAGGCTCGCAAGCTCAGGATCCCGATCGTCGGCATCCTGGACACCAACTGCGACCCCGACGAGGTCGACTTCCCGATCCCGGGCAACGACGACGCCATCCGCGCGGTCGGCCTGCTGACCCGCGTGGTCGCCGACGCCGTCGCCGAGGGCCTCATCGCCCGCTCCGGTGGCAAGACCGAGGGCACCGAGGGCGCCACCGCCGAGGAGCCGCTGGCCGAGTGGGAGCGCGAGCTCCTGGCGACCCCGGCTGCCGAGGAGGCCAAGGCCGAGGAGACCCCGGCTGCCGAGGAGGCCAAGGCCGAGGAGACCCCGGCTGCGGAGGCCCCCGCCGCGGAGGCTGCTGAGACCACCGAGGCTCCGGCCGAGGAGACCCCCGCCGAGGCCCCTGAGGCCCCGGCCGAGGCCTGAGCCTCATCGTCCACCCAAGAGCCACTTAACAAGTCAGAGGAAGACACACATGGCTTACACCGCTGCCGACGTCAAGAAGCTCCGTGAGCTGACCCAGGCCGGCATGATGGACTGCAAGAAGGCGCTCGACGAGGCTGACGGCAACTTCGACAAGGCTGTCGAGATCCTTCGCGTCAAGGGCACGGCCAAGGCCGCCGCCCGCGCCGCGGAGCGCACCACCTCGGCCGGCCTCGTCGCCGCGTCCGGCAACGCGCTGGTCAGCCTCCTCTCGGAGACCGACTTCGTTGCCAAGAACGAGGGCTTCGTCGCTGCTGCCCAGCAGATCGCCGATGCTGCCGACGCCAACAAGGCCAACGACCTCGAGGCCCTCAAGGCCGTCTCGCTCGGCGACAAGACGGTCGGCGAGACCGTCGAGGAGCTCGCCCGCACCATCGGCGAGAAGATCGAGCTCGGCCAGGTGGCCTACTTCGAGGGTGAGACCACGGTCTACCTGCACAAGAAGGCCTCCGACCTGCCGCCGAGCCTCGGCGTCCTGGTCGCCTACGAGGGTGACGAGGCGGCCGCGAAGCAGGCCGCCCAGCAGGCTGCTGCGCTCAAGGCGGAGTACCTCACCTCCGACGAGGTGCCGGCCGACGTGGTCGACGCCGAGAAGGACGTCCTCACCAAGAAGACGCTCGAGGAGGGCAAGCCCGAGGCTGCCGTCGCCAAGATCGTCGAGGGTCGGATCAAGGCGTTCTTCAAGGAGATCGTCCTGCTCGACCAGGAGTCGGTCTTCGAGTCGAAGAAGTCCGTCAAGCAGGTCCTCGACGCCGCTAACACGCAGGTGAAGCAGTTCGCCCGCTTCGACGTCGGCGCCTGAACCGAGCCTGATTCCGCGCGCACAGCGCGCGATCGGTTAGGTTGAGCAGCAACGTACGACGAAAGGGGCCGGTCCGATGAACCGAATGGTGATCATCGGACCGGCCCTTTCGTACGCCACCCCCGCATGCACCACCCCGCAAGAGGTCGCCCCAGGAAAGGCCACGGCATGACCCGCTACCAGCGCATCCTGATCAAGCTGTCCGGAGAGAACTTCGGCGGTGGCGAGGTCGGTGTCGACCCCATCGTGGTCGCCTCGATCGCCAAGGAGATCTCCGCTGTCGCCGCCTCCGGCGTGCAGGTCGCGATCGTTGTCGGCGGCGGCAACTTCTTCCGCGGCGCCGAGCTCCAGCTGGCCGGCATGGACCGGTCCCGCGCCGACTACATGGGCATGCTCGGCACCGTCATGAACTGCCTCGCGCTGCAGGACTTCCTCGAGAAGGAGGGTGTCGACACCCGCGTGCAGACGGCGATCACGATGGGCCAGGTCGCCGAGCCCTACATCCCGCGCAAGGCCATGCGTCACCTCGAGAAGGGCCGCGTCGTCATCTTCGGCGCGGGTTCCGGGATGCCCTACTTCTCCACCGACACCGTTGCCGCCCAGCGCGCCCTCGAGGTACACGCCGAGGTGGTCCTGATGGCCAAGAACGGCGTCGACGGGGTCTACACCGCCGACCCGAAGAAGGACCCGACGGCGACGAAGTACGATGAGATCACCTTTGGTGAGGCGCTGCAGAAGCAGCTCAAGATCGCCGACGCCACCGCGTTCGCCCTCTGCATGGAGAACAAGATGCCGATCGTCGTCTACGGCGCGGAGGACGAGGGGGCGGTCTACCGGATCGTCCAGGGTGAGAAGATCGGTACGCTCGTCACCGCTGGCTGAGCGGCACGAGCCCACACGCCACCCACACCCACAACACTTACGAGCGCACAGGAGCATCCGGTGATCAACGACATCCTCAACGAGGCCGACAGCAAGATGGTGAAGTCGGTGGACTCCACGCGTGAGGACTTCGCCACGATTCGTGCCGGCCGGGCGACCCCGCAGATGTTCAGCAAGATCCTGGTCGACTACTACGGCACCCCGACGCCGATCCAGCAGCTCGCCTCGTTCACCAGCCCCGAGCCGCGGATCATCAACATCGCCCCGTTCGACATCGGCGCGATGGCCAACGTCGAGAAGGCGATCCGCGACTCCGACCTCGGTGTCAACCCGTCCAACGACGGCAAGATCCTGCGTGCGGTCTTCCCGGAGCTGACCGAGGAGCGCCGCAAGGAATACATCAAGCTCGCCAAGGAGAAGGCCGAGCAGGGTCGTATTTCGGTGCGCCAGGTGCGCCAGAAGGCCAAGCAGGGTCTCGAGAAGCTCGAGAAGGACGGCGAGGCCAGCAAGGACGACGTCACCGGTGCCGAGAAGCGCCTCGACGGCCTCACCAAGAAGCACACCGACGCGATCGATGAGCTGCTCAAGTCCAAGGAAGCCGAGCTGCTAGAGGTC
>NZ_JBHVGB010000141.1:0-16557 GCF_042801335.1 Nocardioides sp. NPDC057577
CCGTTGATCCTACCCGGGTGGGTATGACGACGGAGGCCGACCCCGCAAGGGGCCGGCCTCCGTGTCGGTCGTACGCAGAGACGTACGACTCAGCAGATCACTTCTTCAGGTCGAAGCGGTCGTTGTCCATGACCTTGACCCACGCCTTGACGAAGTCGTTGACGAACTTCTCCTTGGCGTCGTCGGCACCGTAGACCTCCGCCAGGGCGCGGAGCTCGGAGTTGGCACCGAAGACCAGGTCGACGCGGGAACCGGTCCAGCCGTTGGAGCTGGTGTAGGTCGTCTCGTCGGGGGACGGCGTCCACTGCTGGTCGTAGTCGAGCAGGTTGACGAAGAAGTCGTTCGTCAGCACACCCGGGGTCTTGGTGAAGACACCGAGGTCGGAGCCGTCCCAGTTGTTGCCGAGCGCGCGCAGGCCGCCGACCAGGACCGTGGCCTCGGGGGCCGAGAGGCCGAGGAGGCTGGCGCGGTCGAGGAACAGGAACTCGGTGGGCAGGTCGAGGAACCCGGAGTCGTAGTTGCGGAAGCCGTCGGCGACCGGCTCGAGCCAGCCGAAGTTCTCGGCGTCGGTCTGCTCCTGGGTCGCGTCGACGCGGCCGGCGGAGAAGGGCACGCTCACGTTCTGGCCGGCGGCCTTGGCGGCGAGCTCGATGCCCACGCCACCGGCGAGGACGAGCACGTCGGCGAAGGAGACACCGGTCGCGGCCGCGATCTCCTCGTACTTCGCCAGGACCGGCTTGAGCTCCTCGGGCTGGTTGACCTTCCACGAGACCTGCGGCTCGAGACGGATGCGACCACCGTTGGCGCCACCGCGGTGGTCGGACGTACGGTGCGTGGCCGCCGCCTTCCAAGCGGTGGAGACCAGCTGCTGCACGCTCAGACCGGACTCGACGATGGCCGCCTTGGCCGCTGCGATCGCGGCCTCGTCGGTCGCACCACCCTCGGCGGGCAGCGGGTCCTGCCAGAGCAGGTCCTCGGCCGGGACCTCGGAGCCGACGTAGCGGCTCTTCGGGCCCATGTCGCGGTGGGTCAGCTTGAACCAGGCACGGGCGTACGCGTCGGAGAAGGCCTCCTGGTCGTCCTTGAACCGGCGGGAGATCTCGTCGAACTCCGGGTCCACGCGCAGCGCCAGGTCGGAGGTGAGCATGCGCGGCTCGCGCTTGCCGCCGCCGTGGGCCTCGGGAACCATGTCGGAGCCCGCACCGTTCTTCGGACGCCACTGCTTGGCACCGGCCGGCGACTCGAACAGCTCCCACTCGTAGGCGTAGAGGATGTGGAAGAACTCGTTGTCCCAGCGGGTCGGGTGGTAGGTCCAGGTGACCTCGAGGCCCGAGGTGAGCGCGTCCGCGCCGGCACCAGTGCCGTGACCGTTCTTCCAGCCCAGACCCTGGTTCTCGAGCGGCGCGCCCTCGGGGTCGGCGCCCAGCAAGTCGTCCGGGTGCGCACCGTGGGTCTTGCCGAAGGTGTGACCACCGGCGATCAGGGCGACGGTCTCCTCGGAGTTCATCCCCATCCGGCGGAAGGTCTCCTTGATGTCGACCGCGGAGGACATCGGGTCGCTGTTGCCGTTCGGGCCCTCGGGGTTGACGTAGATCAGACCCATCTGGACGGCGGCCAGCGGGGCCTGGAGGTCACGGTCACCGGTGTAGCGCTCGTCGTCGAGCCAGACCTTCTCCGGACCCCAGTAGATGTCGTCGTCGGACTCCCAGACGTCCGCACGACCGCCGGAGAAGCCGAAGGTCTTGAAGCCGCCCTCCTCCATGGCCACGTTGCCGGCCAGGACCATCAGGTCGGCCCAGGAGAGGTTCTTGCCGTACTTCTTCTTGACCGGCCACAGCAGACGGCGGGCCTTGTCGAGGGAGACGTTGTCCGGCCAGGAGTTGAGCGGCGCGAAGCGCTGCTGGCCACGGCCGGCGCCACCGCGACCGTCGTGGCTGCGGTAGGTGCCGGCGGCGTGCCACGCCATCCGGATGAAGAGTCCGGCGTAGCTACCGAAGTCAGCCGGCCACCAGTCCTTGGAGTCGGTCATGACCGCGGCGATGTCCGCCTTGACGGCAGGCAGGTCCAGGGACTCGAAAGCCTTCGCATAGTCGAAGCCCTCGCCCATCGGGTCGCTCACAGGGGCGTCCTTGGCGAGAATCTTCAGGTTGAGCTTGTTCGGCCACCACTCCTGGTTGGCACTGCCAGCGGTGGGGTGAACGCGGCCTGCGTTCATCACCGGGCACTTGCTCACGGCCTCTTCAGACATGAGATTCCTATCCGTTTCTGGTCGGACTGGCTGCTGCCAGACGCTGTGATTCATGTGTTGCGCCGGCCGGCGACAAGCCCGGCCGGCTCGGCTCTACCCCTGGGACGAGCTGCAGTCCGCGCAGATGCCCCAGTAGATGACCTCGGCCTCGTCGACGACGAAGCCGTTGTCATCGGATGCCGTCAAGCAGGGCGCATGGCCGACGGCGCAGTCGACGTCGGCGATGTTCCCGCAGGAGCGGCAGACCACGTGGTGGTGGTTGTCCCCGACCCGGGTCTCATAACGAGCCACCGAGCCGGACGGCTGGATGCGACGTACGATCCCGGCGGCGCTCAGGGCCGCAAGAGAGTCGTAGACCGCTTGATGGGAGACGTCGGGAAGCCGCTCGCGCACCGCTCCGAGGATGGTCTCGGTGTCGGCGTGCGCATTCTCGGTGACGGCCCCCAGAACGGCCACTCGCGGGCGAGTGACGCGCAGGGAGGCACCTCTCAGCAGCTGTTCGTAGTCCGCATTCCCCACGAACCAGAGCCTACGCCAATTCTTGAATGAGTCAAGAAACGGTAGGTGACTTTTTGCTTTCCTGCGTCGCCGGCGGCCGGGTCGCGAAGCGGCCGGCCATCAGCGGGATCAGGACGGAGATCGCCAGCGGGATGACGAACATCGAGCGCTCACCGAAGAGCTCGGCGACCGCAGCGATCAGGGAGGCGGCGGCGAGGTAGCCGGCGTAGTTGGCGAGGTTGACCCGGGCGATCGCCTCCTCGGCGTTGTCCGGGGAGATGTGGGCGGCGGCGACGAAGGACTGCGGCGGGACCATCGCCAGGCTGCCGCCGAGGATGGCGAAGCCGATCGCCGCGACGCTCCAGTGCGGGGCGGCGACGATGAGCACCAGGGCGCCGACGCCGACGATGCCGCCGGTCCGGATCACCCGCTCGGGGCCGAACCGGGCGACGATGCGGTCGCCGGGGAGACGTACGGCCAGCAGGACCAGCTGGTAGGCGGCATAGATCGCCGGCCCGGCTGCCGCGGCCGCACCCAGGCCGTCGACGACGTAGATCCCGCCCCAGGCCGAGGCCGCGGAGTCGATGAACCACATCGCGAACGTCGGCACCGCGACCAGGAGGAGGGGCCGCCATGGCAGCGGGGTCTTGGTTCGCTGCGTACTGCTGGACCTCTTCTCGGCCGCATCGACCGCCGCCGGAGGCAGCAGGAAGCGGAAGGTGGCGACGTTGGCGGCCAGGCCGATGACGGCGATGGGGATCATGTCCAGACCCAGAGGTACGCCGAGGGCGATCGTCACGGTCGCATAGACGGCGCCGAGGACGGCCGCCGCGCTCCACATCGCGTGGAAGCCGTTCATCAACGGCCGGGCGTACGCGTCCTGGGTGGCCGTGCCCTGCATGTTCATCGAGGCGTCGACGCCGCCGAGGAAGAAGCCGTAGACGCCGTTGAGGACCAACAGGGTGACCATCGTCGGCGCGAAAGCCGGCGCGACCGCGGTCAGCGAGGCGCCGGCGAGCATCAGCGAGAGGGTCGCGGCGCTGCCCATCCTGGTGGCGAGGTGACCTGCGACGACGCTGCCGACCGCGCCGACCGCGGTGGTGATGCCGAGCACGACGAAGACGTCGCCGGCGCTGAGGTCGAGCTTCGTCGCGATCGACTCGAGTCTGGTGATCAGCGAGGCGAAGGTCAGTCCCTGGACCGCGAAGGCGACGAAGACCGCCATCCGGGCCAGCTGGAGTCGGGTCATGGACGCGAAGTCTGCACCCTCAGACCCTGGTCGCGCACCCGTTTCGTGGGTCAGTTGCCCTTGAGCAGGCCGTCGAGGATCTTCTCGCCGTCCTTGCCGTCACCCTTGCCGAGACTGTCGAACTCCTCGCGGAGCTCCCGCATCTCGCGCTTGGCACTCTCGCCCTTCTCGACCAGGTCGCGGATCTGCTGGATCTGGTCCTCCCACTCCTCGGACTGGCCCCCGTCGATGACGTTCCAGCTCTCCAGGTTCTCGCGCCAGCGGTCGAGCTTGTCGAGGCGGTTGAGAGTCTTGTTGTCCGACTTGCTGGTGTTGTCGGAGTTGTTGTCGTTGTTGTCGTTGTTGTCGTCCGCGTTGGTGTCGGTGTTGTCCGAGCTACCGGAGTCGTCGGAGCTCTGCGACGACTGGCTGGCCTCGGCGGGCGCGGGCTCGTAGGCGGCCAGCCAGGAGGCGGCGAAGACGCACGCGATCACGATCGCCACCGCGCCGAGGAGGCGGCCGGTCGGGAACTTCCGCAGCGACCTGGGCCGCGGACCGCGGACCGGAGGCGGGGTGCTGGGGCGGGGCAGGACACCGGTGCGGGAGCTGGCCAGCCCCATCGGCTCGTCGAGCGGCCGCTGCGGCATCGCCTGGGTCGGCAGCGGCGCCTGTCCGGCGGAGAGCCGGTCGGTGGCGTCGGGGTCGGCACCGTTGAGGACGTAGCCGAGCTCGTGGCCGACCTGGTCCATCGAGGGCCGGGCGGCGGGGTTCTTGTCGAGCATCCGGGTGACCAGCCGCGCCAACGGCGGGGGCACCGCCCGGAAGTCGGTGATGCGCGGCACCGGTTCGCTCAGGTGCATGTGCAGGATCTTGACCGGGTGCGGCGCCGAGTAGGGCACCTTGCCGGTGAGCATCTCGAAGAGCACACAGCCCAGCGAGTAGACGTCGGCGGGCGGCCCGACCGGGTCGCCCGCGGCCTGCTCGGGCGAGAGGTAGGACGGGCTCCCGATCACATGGCCCGTCTGGGTCAGCCCGGCGTCGACCCCCGTCATGGCGTACGCGATGCCGAAGTCGAGCACGGTCAGCCGGCCGTCACCGTCGAACATGAGGTTGGCCGGCTTGATGTCGCGGTGCACCACACCGGCCCGGTGGGCGGCGCCGAGCGCACCGGCGACCTGGCGGGTGTATTCCACGGCCATCTCGACCGGCATCGCGCCGCGCTGCTTGATCGGTTCGGCCAGGGTCGGTCCGGGCAGCAGCTCCATCACCAGGAAGACGTCGTTGTCGTCGCTGCCCGCGTCGAAGATCTTGACCACGTCGTCGTGGACGACCCGGGCGGTCGAGAGCGACTCACGGCGGAACCGCTCGGCCATCGTGGCGTCGTCCACATCGCGCAGCAGCTTGACCGCGACATCGCGGTCGAGGACGGTGTCACGCGCCCGCCAGACCTCGCCCATGCCGCCGGCTCCGAGCAGGGTGAGGAGCCGGTAGCGGCCGGCGATCGGGGGAAGCTCGTCCATGACGGAAATTATGCCGGGGTCACCCACGACCCGAAGAGCGGGATGCCCTCCCAGGCTCCCCCGCGCGCGATCGCGACCACCGCGTGCGGCCGGTCGAACCTCAGGTCGATCTGCCGCACCTTCGTCTCGCGCGGTGCCGCGGCGACTGCCCGGACCATCATCCCGGTCACCGCGGCCGCCTTGAAACCCTCCCGGTCGTAGGACGCGACCGCCTTCTGGACGCAGACCGCCTCCGTCTCCTCCTCGACCGCGGCCATCACCCCGCGGGCGATCTCGGCGACCCCCGGCGCGGCCGAGAGGTCGTGACGGTCCTCCACGCTCCACTCCGGCAGGTGGCTGCGCCAGCGGTCGGCCGTCGCGCCACCGCGGACGGTGACCTCCTGGACCGTCCAGGCGTGGCCGGCGCTCTGCGCCTCGAAGGTGTGGTTGCGCACCTCCCCCGCGTCGATCCTCCGGACGACCTCGTCGGCAGCCCGCCACACGTCGTCGGCGGACACACCGTCGGCGGCGATCACGGAGTAGACCGAGATGCCGTCCTCACTGGGAGGGCAGGCGACCGCGACCGGGCCGGCCGCCTCGGTCTCCACCACCGCCTGGAACCCGCCCTCGAGCAGCAGCCCGGCCTCGTCCTCCCCCAGCCGCTCGCTCCAGCGCGGCGTCACCACCAGCGCCGAGGCGAGCACGATCAGCGTCTGTGCGTCGATCTCGAGCGGGAACTCCTGGATCAGACCGCGGGTGTGCTCGTCGGCCCAGGCGTCCAGCCCGGCCTGGTCCGGGAGCGGGTCGAGCACGACCGGAAGGCCCTTTGTCAGCCGGACACCCGGGCGCAGCCAGCCCGCGACCGCAGCCCCGATCGTGGGGTGCGGCGCTTCCAGCAGCCCCAGCGCCGCGGCCCGCGCATCAGCCCGGTTCAACCCCAGGACCTCGTCCGTCTCGGTCTCCGCCGCGGGCGCCAGCGAGGCGAGGAGCAGCCACAGGCCGGCGTACGAGATGACGGGGGACTCGGCGGACCCGAGGGCGGAGCGGGTGGTGGCGGCGTACGTTCGGACCGCCTCGGCGGCGGCGAGGGACAGGGGCGTCTGCGTTCCCGACTTCTCCATGCAGAAGACATTACGGTGACATCCACCACAGTGCCTCAAATCACGATACGGTTATGTATCGAACTAGGAGGCACCATGGCCAAGAAGTCGCGCACGGCAGGGCTTGACCCGGAGACCGAGTTCCAGGAGATCTCGAGGCGTCTGGGGCTCTATGAGTTCCCGTGGGACACGACCCAGGCGCTCAGCTTCGCGCTGTTCCGGACCTATGCGGTGCCCTCGATCGGCCGGCTGCTGGCCGACACGCACCAGTTCACCGAGAACACCCAGAAGCGCTACGACGACACCGCGCTGCTCCTGGAGGACGCGGCGATCGATGACCTGGACAGCCCCCGCGGCCGGGCCGCGGTGCGGCGGATCAACCAGATGCACCGGATGTACGACATCTCCAACGACGACATGGTCTACGTCCTCTCCACGTTCGTGGTGATCCCCCGGCGCTGGAACCAGGAGTTCGGCTGGCGGCAGTCGACCCCCGACGAGCAGCTCGCCGCCCTGCGCTACTACCAAGCGCTCGGGAAGCGGATGGGGATCAAGGACATCCCCGCGACCTATGAGGACTTCGAGCAGCTCCTCGACTCCTACGAGGCCGAGCACTTCGCCTACGACGAGGGCAGCCGTGCCGTCGCCGACTCCACCCTCGAGCTGCTGACCACCTTCTATCCGCGGCCGTTGGCGCCGATCATCAGGATCTTCTCGCTGTCGCTGATGGAGCCGCACCTGCTCGAAGCCTTCGACTACCCCGAGCCCGGTCGGCTCGCGCGGGCGCTGTCCCGTGGGGCGCTGAAGGCCCGGGCGCGCTTCGTCGCGCTGCTGCCCGCACGACGGAAGCCCGCGTACGTCCGGGACATGCCCCGGATCAAGAGCTACCCGCACGGGTTCAACACCGATGACCTCGGCACCTTCGCGCCGGGCTGTCCGGTGCACCGGCCCGTCGCCGGCACCAAGCCGTAGCCCACCCCTCCCCCACACTTCACGGTGCCGTCACCGGGCACCGCTTCGCTGTTGTCGATCACCCCCATATCGACAGGAGCACGTCCATGCCTGCCCCCAGCAACACTCCTGATCTCCGCGGCGCCCTCCGCGGCCTCGACCGCCGTCGCTTCCTGACCGTTTCGGCCGCCGCGTCCGCGCTGGCCTTCACCACCGGCCTGCCGCGTACGGGTGCCTTCGCCGCGCCGGCGGCCTCCCCCTCCGCGATCACCTCGGACCCGTTCACCCTCGCCGTCGCCTCAGGCGACCCGCTGCCCGACTCGGTGCTGCTGTGGACCCGGCTCGCACCACTCCCGCTCGAGCCCACCGGCGGGATGCCGCCCGCACGCTTCGACGTCGGCTGGGAGGTGGCCCGCGACGCCGCCTTCAGACGCGTCGTACGCCGCGGCAAGGCGGCCGCGCACACCGAGTTCAACCACTCCGTGCATGCCGAGGTCCGCGGCCTGGACGCGGCGACCGAGTACTTCTACCGCTTCCGGGTCGGCCAGTGGATCAGCCCGGTCGGCCGGACCCGGACCGCCCCTGCCGTCGGGGCCGCGGTGTCCTCGCTGACCTTCGCCCTCGCCTCCTGCCAGCGCTACGACCAGGGCTACTACACCGCGTACAAGCATCTCGCCGGCGAGGACGTGGACGCGGTCTTCCACCTGGGCGACTATCTCTACGAGTACGCCGTGAACGCCACCGCCGGGACGCGCGGCTACACCGAGCCGCTGCCGGCACACCTCAACCACGAGACCGTGACGCTGGACGACTACCGAGCCCGCTACGGGCTGTACAAGTCCGACCCGGACCAGATCGCCGCCCACCTGGCGCACCCGTTCATCGTCACCTGGGACGACCACGAGACCGAGAACAACTACGCTGCCGACACCCCGGAGAACGCAGGTCCGCCGGAGGAGTTCCTCGTGCGCCGCGCCGCCGCCTACCGCGCCTACTGGGAGAACCAGCCGCTGCGGCTCCCGCAACAGCCGTCCGGTCCCGACCTGAGGCTCTACCGGCGGCTGCAGTGGGGCCGGCTGGCGCAGTTCGACATCCTCGACACCCGCCAGTACCGCACCAACCAGGCCAACGGCGACGGCTGGAAGGTGCCGTCGGCGGAGTCCGAGGCCGAGTCGATGACGCTGCCCGGGAACGAGCAGGAGCAGTGGCTGATCAACGGCTGGCGCCGCTCTTCAGCGCTGTGGAACGTCGTCCCGCAGCAGGTCACCTTCTCGCGCCGCGACAACCCGGCCGGCGACGGCACCCGCTCGATGGACTCCTGGGACGGCTACCCCGCCTCCCGGCGCCGGATCCTCGAGGGCTGGAAGGCCTCCGAGCAGTCGAACCTGATGATGCTGACCGGCGACGTACACGTCCACTACGGGTTGAACATCCACGACGACTTCGACGACCCGTCCTCGCGGATCATGGGCACCGAGATCGTCACCAGCTCCATCACCTCGGGTGGCAACGGCGCCGAGCACCCGGCCAACTGGGCTGCCTATCTCGAGCGCAACCCGCACATGAAGTTCTACAACGGCCTGCGGGGCTACACGACGGTCTCCCTGGGGCGGGACGGCGCGGAGATCACCTACAAGAACGTCGCCCAGGTCTCCACCCCCGGCGCTGCCCTCACCGTCGGCGGTCGGTTCTTCACCGAGTCCGGCAGACCCGGGCTGGTCGAGGTCTGAGGCCCGGTACGACCGAACTAGCCGCCGACGTACCGCCGCGCCGTCTCCATGAACTCGAAGATGCGCTGGCGGGACGTCTCGCGGGCACCGTCGAAGTCCTTGTGCGCCAGGCTCGGCCTCAGGTCGGCGGTGGCCTCGATCGCGGTCCTCCCCAGCTCGACCAGCTCGCCGGGCTCGGTGACGAGCTGGACCCGGAACAGCGCCTCCTGCGCGGTCGTGTACAGCCGGTACGTCTCATAGCGCAGCGCCTCGGTGTCGACACCCTCGCGGCGGTCGTTGGTCGCGTACCAGCGGTCCATGTGCGAACGGCGCAGGTTGACCAGCGCCCCGCCGAACGTCGTATAGGCGCTGAGCCGCTCCTGCCGGAGCCGCTCGCTACGCTCGAAGCGTTCCGTGTCAGCCCGGTTGCGGCGCTGGAAGTAGTGCGTCACCACCGACCCGAGCAGGGTTCCGGCGACGGCGACGATGCTGGTGACGATGACCACGGAGGAACCCAACCACATCCGCGTCGCGCGCGGCGGCGAGTTCCCGGCTGATCCTGGCTTAGCCTGACGAGGTGAGCAACGTCGTCGGCAACGCGGCGGTGGCGATCTTCCTCGGGGTGCTGTTGGCGGTTGCTGGTTTCGTGCCGGCGGCGGCGATCGCGTACCGCCGCAGAGGCACGTTCCCGCTCGTACGCATCCTTCTGCTCCTCGCCGCCACGATCTATGCGGTGGCGCTGTGGGCCTACACCCTGCTCCCCGTGCCCGACGTGGGTAGCTACATCTGTGCTGGGACCCAGTTCCGCCCGTTCGGCTTCGTCTCCGACATCGTCCGCGCCCGCGAGGAGGTCGGCGCCCGGGGCCTGCTCACCAGCGCCGCATTCCTCCAGGTCGCGCTCAACGTCGTGCTGTTCGTACCGCTCGGCTTCTTCGTCCGGGCGATCGCCGGGCGCGGCGTGGTCGTTGCCGGTGCGCTCGGCCTGGCGACCTCGCTCCTCATCGAGACCACCCAGCTCACCGGCATCTGGGGGCTCTATCCCTGCGCCTATCGCGTCTTCGACGTCGACGACCTGATGATCAACACCGTCGGCGCGGTGATCGGCTCGCTGATCTCGATCCGTCTCGTCCGCCGGCGCGAGCCGACGACCCCGACGACGGTCACCACCGGTCGACGACTGGTCGGCATGACCGCGGACCTCCTGGTCGTTCTCGGCACCGGCACCCCACTCGTCGTGGCCTGGCGAGCCTGGCAGCTCTACGGCCTGGACGTCCCGTTCGAGGCGATCCCCGCCACCACCCAGTTCTGGCTGCTCTGGGGGCCGCCGATCCTGCTGGAGACGATCGCCGTCATGGTCTTCGGGCGCACGGTCGGCGAGTGGGTGGTCGGCCTCCGCACCACCGCCTCGTCGGGGATCTGGTGGCGCCGGGCCGTCAAGCTGCTGACCGGCGTCGGCGGCCTGACCGTCCTGCTCATGGCCGACTTCCCCGGCTCCAGCCTCCTCCTGCTCGTCTTCGTGCTCACGACCCTCGTGGCCCTCCCCCGCACCGAGGACCATCGCGGCCTCAGCAACGCGCTCGCGGGGATGAGCGTCTCGCCGACCCGGCCCGACTGACCCGGCCGCGTCGGCTTCGTCATGACCCCAGAGGGCGGCGCGCCCGGTATGTCCTGATCGCGGACTCCGCTTCCTCGGCGGTGATGTCGCCGATCAGGACTCGAAGAGTGAGGCCGTCGGAGAGCGAGAGCAGCTCGATGGCTCGTGCGCGCGCCTCGACCTCCCCGAGGTCGTCGGCCTCCCGGAGATGACGGGTGCATTCCTCGACACCGACCCTCGTCGCCTCGGCGAGGATCTGGCGTACGGCGGCGTGGGTCATCGCCTTGGCGAGGTAGGCGTACCAGACCGTGACCCCGATGCGGCCCGCCTCGGTGGCGGGGATCTGCTGGAGCAGGAGGTGGAGGAGGCGGTCCGCGGGCGGGCTGCCTTCGGTGGCCTCGTACTCGATGACGGCCTGCTTGATGAGCAGGCCGATGCCGGCGACCACCAGCGCGTCCTTGGTGCCGAAGTAGTGCTGGACGCGACCCATCGAGACGCCTGCACGGGCGGCGACGGTCCGCAGGCTGACGCCCTCGATCCCCTGCTCCGCGACGATCTGCCAGAGCCCGGCGACGATCTCGAATCTGCGCTGCTCGTGGTCGACGGCTCTTGGCATGGCGCCAGGTTAGCAATACAGTCGCATCGCAACAGGTTACAATGCGATCGCATCGTTATCGGGAACGTGAGGACGCCATGGATGGGGACATCGAGCATGCAGACACCGAATCGCACGGGAAGCGCCGGCGCTGGCCGGTGGTCCTCCTCACCCTCGTCGCGGTCGTCTCGACCGGGTGCCTGGTGATGGTGCTCGGCACGAGCGGCCCCGGTGTCGGTCACTTCCGCACGCCGGCGGGACGCCAGGCCTACATCGAGGCATACGACGCGGCCTTCGCCGCGCTGCCGAAGCCGACCGAGACGCACGACGTGGAGACCACCTTCGGCACCGTCCGCGCGTACGCCTGGATCAACCCGAACCCAGTCGACGAGGTCCCGATCGTGCTCGTGCCGGGGCGGGCCAGCGGCGTACCGATGTGGGGCGAGAACCTGCGTGACTTCGTCGAGCACCGCACGGTCTACGCCTTCGACGCGATCGGCGACAGCGGGCTCTCCGAGCAGACCCTGCCGCTGCGCGGCATGGACGACAACGCCCGCTGGGTCGAGGAGGCGCTGGACGGTCTCGAGCTCGACCGGGTCCATCTGGTCGGCCACTCGCAGGGCGGTGGCCTCGCCGCGGCCGTGGCGGTGCGCTACCCGGACCGGCTGGCCAGCCTCACCCTGCTCGAGCCGATCATGACATTCGGCATGCTGCCGGTCTGGGCGATCGGCTGGTCGGCGGTAGCCGCGCTCCCCTTCCTGCCCGACTCGTGGCGCGACCACGCACTGAACCGGATAGGCGGCGTCGAGGACGACGAGGTGGACCCGGACGACCCGATGGCCAGGATGATCGCCGCCCGGACGACCCACTTCGACTCCGGCAGCCTCCCGACCCCCTCGCGCCTGACCGACGACCAGATGCGTGCCCTACCGATGCCGGTCTATGTCGCGATCGCGAGCGACAAGTCGCTGGCCGGCGGCGAGGACGCGGCCAAGAAGGCCGAGCTCCTCCCCCACGCGATCGTCAAGGTCTGGCCGAAGACCACCCACTCGCTTCCGATGCAGGTGGCGTCCGAGCTGGATGCCGAGCTGGAGAGATTCTGGGCAGACGTGCGTTGACGGCTTATGCCCAAAGCCCGAAGTACTCGATGAACATCCTGAAGCCGCCGTTGAACTGAGCGGTGTTCGTGATCGCGTTGATGGCGCGTACACCCCAGAAGACCGCCAGCGTGTAGCCGATCCCGAGCGCGATCCCCGCCGCTGCGGCGCTCGTCCCGACTGCTTTCGCACGGCTCAGGCCGAGATGTCCGAGCACCACCGCGGCCGCGATCGGGATGATCGAGGCGATCATGAGCAACCCGAGGATCAGCCAGACGATCGGCCGGTCCTCCATGCTGTAGAGGGCGTTGTAGTAGCCCTGGCTGACGTCCGGGATTCCGACGATCACCCGCACCAGCGCGACGATCACCAGCATCGCCGCCGCGATTCCCAGCCCGGCGAGCCCGAGCCACCCGCCGCTTCGCGGACCGTTGGCAGGTGCCGACGGGTTCGTCGGGGACCAAGCCGGTGCCGCCCCTGCCGCCTCGTTCGGTTGTGACATCGTGCCCTTCCCGTCCAGTTGGATCGAGCCAGCCCTACCGATGTCGGGCGGCCTCATATGGCCCGAGACGCTATCTCAGATTCCGGGCACCTACGGGCAGATCCGCGCGGGCGAGCGCGTCGTGATGCGGGAGCGGCTCGGTACAAGATTTCTCGACGATTTGTGTTTGAAACCCGGGATTTGGGGTAGGAGATAGGTACCAATCGCTCCGAACGTCTTGGGGGACCCTCTCGTGAACGTCGAAATCGTGGCGCCGCAGGTGAAGACCGCGGCCCGTTCCATCGGGACCGCGGCCGAGGCCGTCGCCGGTCTCGATCTCGAAGGCCCCATGGGCAAGGTCGCCGCGGCGCTGCCGGGCAGCACCGTCGTCGGCGCCGCGAACGGCCTCAAGACGGAGTGGAAGAGCGACAAGGACAAGTGGGTCAAGGACGCTCGCGACCACCAGACCACGACGGTCGCCGACGCGGACGCGATCGTGGAGGCCGACACCATCACGGCGCAGCAGGCGCGCTACCGCGAAGCGATGATCGGAAGAGACTGATGGCCGTCACCTACGAGCAGCTGCAGAGCTGGAAGCCCGAAGAGCTCGACACCGCCGCGGACCAGCTCAACACCGCCCGCAAGAGCTTCCAGGACCAGCAGGACGAGATGGACGCCGGCAAGGTCCCCGACACCTGGGTCGGTGAGGCCAGCACCCGCGCCGAGAACCGTCACCGCCGCCTGGTCGCCGATCTCAACGACATCGCCGCCCCGCTCTCGCAGGTCATCAACGGCCTCGACGAGGCCGGCGCCTCGATCAAGAAGGCCAAGGACAGCGCCAAGCACGCCTACGACGACGCGACCGGCCGAGGCTGGAAGGTCAGTTTCTCCGGCGGCGTACAGATCACCGACCCGACTCCGGACGAGAAGGACCCGGACAAGGACAAGGGCACCATGCAGCAACTCGCGCAGACCATCCAGGATGCGCTGACCGACGCCGAGTCCGCCGAGACCGACCTGGCAGCCGTGCTCAACCACGCGACCAAGGGCGACTACGACGGTGGCGACGGCACGATCGAGCAGGCCAGCCTCCCGCCCGAGCTGCGCAACCTGCCCGAGTCCGAGCTCATCAACAAGATGCTCAGCGACCCGGACAAGTACGACGGCTACGTCGATGCGCTGCCCGACGACGTCCAGACGCGACTCGGCAAGGAGATCAGCGACCGTCTCGACAGCACGCTGAACGACGACGACTACAAGATCAGCAAGGACGAGCTCAACCGTCTCAACTCGATGCTGACCGCCTACACCGACGACGACACCGTCGCTGCGGGCCTCTACCAGGACCTCGGCGCCGACGGCACCGTCGCCAGCATCGCGCGGATCGAGTCGTACCTGGGTATGCATTCCGCGGACGGCGACGCCCTCAACTCCCTCGCCTCCAACCTCCGTAGCGGTCTTGCCTCGGCCTCGAACCATCAGGGTTTCCCCGCCGAGCAGTTCGGCCACGACATCGTGAAGTACGCCGGCCCCTCAGGGATCTACCTCTCCGACGATGAGCAGGACGCCCTGCGGGACCGCTACCCGAACTGGGGTGGCACCGGCGGCGCCTCGGTCCTCACCTACCTGATGAAGGACCACGGCCTCAACGGCAACCTCGTCCTCGGGGCCGCCGAGGAGCTCGACCGCTTCGAGCGCGCCGACGGCGCGATGATGGACGCCAAGACCTGGTACCAGCACACCGGTTACAGCGCGCTGGACACCGGCGACTCCGACAGCGGCTGGAGCGACGACCCGATGGCCGCCATCATGGGCAACCTCGGCGACCACCCGGAGCAGGGCTACCAGTTCCTCACCGAGGACACCGCGCGCCAGGACTACTACTTCGACAAGCGCACCTGGCAGGCCGACGGCTACGCCGGCATCTCCGAGCTAGCCGAGGGCATCGGCACCAACCAGGAGCTCCTCAAGGATCACCCGCAGGAGACGACGGGCCTGGTGTCGAAGTTCTTCCACGACGTGAGCGACAACGAGGGCTTCAACGCGGAGGACGCCAAGGCCGCTTCGCCCCACGTGGCAGAGCTGATGAAGTTCTACACCCCCGGAATCGACGCCGCGCTCCACAACCCCGACCACTCGGGCGAACCGGGGACCGAGCCGTTCTCGCTCGACCACTACGGCAAGATGGATCCCTACCCGAAGTTCTACCAGGGCGACCTCGAGAACATGATGAAGGTCTCCATGAGCACGCAGGACGGGATGACCAGCATCGCCGAGGGCGTGGGCACCTTCCAGCAGACCCAGATCAACAACATCGCCGCCGAGCTGGCACAGCACCCCAACGACCCGGGCCTGCGCACCGAGCTGCGCGACGTTCTCGAGCGTGGCGGCCACCTCCAGGGCTTCGCCGAGCACGCTGTCGGCGAGGTCGAGATCGATGGGGCGAAGGACCGCGACGCCCAGCGTCAGGCGTTCATCGACCTGACGAGCGAGGTGGCCGGGATGGTGCCTCTGCCGGGCGCCGAGCAGGTCGGCGAGCTCGGCAGCAAGCTGATCGACTACGGCGTCGGCCAGGCGATCGACCTCGGCACGGACGCTGCCGGCGAGAAGTTCGCCAGCGAGGAGGCTGGAGCCACCGACAACGCGAACGTTCGTGCTTCCGAGGGCATCAACCGCGTCGAGCTCAACGCACTCTTCGCGCTGGAGCGAGCTGGCGTGATCGACATTCCGCAGTCCGACGAGACGTTCATGAAGGACGGGAAGGTCATCAACCTGTCCGACGTCCCGGCAGAGGACACAGACCGCTACGCTCACGAGGCGATGAACTACCTGAACGAGTACGTGACCAGCGGCGACTTCGAAGGGACGTACAAGAATGCCTTCCTGGAGTACTACAAGTAGTCCTACGCGTGGTCTGGCCGCACTGTTGTGCGCTGCTTCGCTGCTCCTGGCGGCCTGCGGCGCCGAGCCGACGTTGCTCGACGCCGACGCCCTTCCGGAGGTCGAGAAGACCTCGGACGGGAGTATGGGAGCGCCGGGGACGGGTTGGTGTGACGCACTCGGATCTCTGGAGACGAAGCTGTCGAGCGCCGACGATGGGACCACCGGCGAGCAGTACGTGCTCGAGAACGGGGATGTCGTCGGGGCCACCGCGTTCGTGCCCGGCGGCGGGTACTACCCAGACGTAGGGTCGATGATTGCCGCCATCGAGGAGGCCGTGGACGAGTGCTCGGCAGATGCCGAGGAGGGGGACTACGGCGAGGCGACGATGGAGCCGATCAGCGGGCTTCCTGAGGGGGCCGCGGGATTCACGTTCACGAGCAAGTCGTCGAATCCGGTTGAGGTCGGCAGCATCGCGTTCGCGGAGACGGACGACGGACGCCTCGTCGGGGTCGGAGTGACGCACAGCGGGGATGGCGAGGCATCCGTGGAGGTGGCGGATCTGCTCTCCACGGCGCTGGAGCAAGCCGCCGACGTGGACACCACGAGCTGAGCCCGCCCCAGGACACGGACCAGCGGCGCTGGGACCCCCGCTGCAGCCGGAGGACCACCCCCGC
>NZ_JBHVGB010000142.1:0-16496 GCF_042801335.1 Nocardioides sp. NPDC057577
CTGTCGAGACCGGGCGGTCTCGACAGACTCCGACCACCCGCGTCAGGCGACCTTCGCGTCCCAGTCGATCGCGTAGCGCTGCTCCTCCTCGGCAACGCGAGCCACCGCCGGGGCCCGGAAGACGAGCGGCAGCACCAGCGGCATCACCCGCCGAGCGAGCGGACCGGGCGCCTTCGTGTGGTTGATCTTCGCCCCGCGCGCCGCGATCTTCTCCACCCGCGTACGCCGCAGACCCTCGTACGCGGCGAACGCCGCCTCGATCGACGGCAGGTCGCGCAGGCAGCGAGCCAGCTGGATTCCGCTCTCGATCGCGAGCGAGGCGCCCTGGCCGGTGCTGTTCGACGGTGCGTGCACCGCGTCGCCCACCAGCACCATCCGGCCGCGGTGCCAGTGCGGCACCGGCGGCATGATGTGCAGCGCCCCGACCACCTGCAGCGACTCGGCCGACGTCGAGGCGGCCAGGAGGGCACCGGGGTCGTCGTCGGCGTACACCTCGCGGAGCGTGCGCAACCACTCCTCGGGCGCTGTCCGGCGGGCCTCGGTGAGGCTGAGGTAGGGCGAGGGCAGGTTGGCGCCCCACGCCACCCGGCCGTCGCCGTGGCGCCAGTAGAGGTAGTAGGCGCGCCGCCCGAACGCGAAGGTCATCGTCCCCGGCTCGACATCGAGGTCGACGTCGGCGTACCCGCCGAAGCCGAGCAGCCCGGTGTAGCCCGCGCCGGGCGCGCCCGGGTCGATGAGCGTACGCACGGTCGAGCGCACCCCGTCGGCGCCGACGAGCACGTCACCGCGTGCCGAGGACCCGTCGTCGAAGTGCGCCACCACGCCGTCGGTCTCCTCGGAGACCGAGACGAGCCGCCGCCCGTACTCGAGACGTACGCCCGCCGCGACCGCCTGCTCGCGCAGGACGCGGTGCAGGTCGGCGCGCTCGATCGCCTGCCGCGCCGGCAACCCGGCCGGCGAGGCGGTCAGGTCGAACGTACGGCCGCCGATCGCCATCCGGGAGCGGGTGATCGGGATGCCGGCCTCGAGCACGCCGGCGGCGGCGCCGATGGTGTCGAGGGCGACGACGCCGTTCGGCTCGAGCGCGAGCAGGCCACCGATGCCCTCGGTGGGCTCGGGGTAGGCCTCGTAGACGGTCGCCTCGATGCCGGCCTTCGCCAGCGCGGCCGCGGTCACGGGACCGGCGACGCCGCCGCCGATCACGAGTGCAGATGAGATGGATGCCACGGTTCTTCTCCTTGGTGAGGACCGCGGCGTCGGGCGGATAGTCTGCTCAGTGCCATCCGAGCCGTGTCGCCGTTGCCGCGGTGCCGGTTCTCTTAGGTGGGCCTGGTGGCGGTGTTGCCGCACCGCCGCCAGGTCGTTCTTGGTCTCAGTCCTGCTCGGCACCCCGCTCCGCGAGGTCGGCGAGCTCCTCCGGCATCGCACCGCTGCGGTGCCACTCGCGCCACTCCTCGACGAGCGGGTAGGTGCCCGAGGCGAGGTCGGCCTGCAGCGTGCGGACCCAGGCGGCCTCGGCCTCGCGCATCGCGATCGCGTACTCCATCTCGACCAGGAAGAGGCGCGGGACCTCCGCCTCCTCGTACGCCGCCCGCAGCTCGCGCACCATCTGCTCCAGCGCGGTCAGCCGGTCGCGCAGCGCGTCGGCGACCTGGTCGGGGGAGAGCGCGACCATCATCGAGAGGCCGGCGACGAAGCCGGACTGCTCGCTCACGGGGGTGGTGAGCAGCTCGCGGGTCCACTCCACCAGCTCCGCACGCCCCGCCTCGGTGATGCGGTAGATCGTGCGCTCCGGGCGCGCGCCCTGGCGGTCGGTGCCGGCGACCTCGAGCAACCCGTGCTTCTCCAGGCTCGCCACGACCGTGTAGAGCGAGCTCCACTTGATATCGACGTCGTCGCCCTTGCCGCGGGCGCGCATGAGCGAGGCGATCTCGTAGCGGTGCATCGGTCGTTGCACCACGGTGCCGAGCACCGCGAGCCCGGTCAGGTTGCTCACCTTGCGCCGTGCCATCACTCACCTCCGTATATTCGTAGACGAATATACGGTCACGACCATGCCGGCGTCCAGACAAATTCAGCACGGCCTACTCGCACGTAGCGCCCCGGCACGCGACGATGTGGCACGTGGCAACAGAAAAGGTGTGGTTCAAGAGCACGTCCGGGCCGAAGCTGGCCGGCCTGATCGACCTCCCGGAGGGCGAGGTGCGCGGCTGGGGGGTCTTCAGCCACGGCTTCACCCTCGGCAAGGAGTCGCCGGCGGCCGCGCGGATCTGCAAGCAGCTCGCAGCCGAAGGCATCGGGATGCTGCGCTTCGACAACCTCGGTCTCGGCGGCTCCGAGGGCGACTGGGGTGACGGCTCGTTCACCCACAAGGTCGCCGACACGGTCGAGGCCACCAAGTTCATGGCCGAGCGCGGCACCACGGCCGAGCTGCTCGTCGGTCACTCCTTCGGCGGCGCGGCGGTCCTGGCCGCTGCGCATGACGCGGTCGGGGTCGACGCCGTGGCGACCGTCGGTGCCCCGTTCCAGCCCGCCCACGTGGAGCACAACTACGACGCGGTGCTCTCCCGGGTGCTGGAGGACGGCGAGTCCCCGTGGATGGCCGGCGGCAAGTCGCTGACCCTGCGCAAGGCCTTCGTCGACGACGTACGCCGCGCCGACCTGCGCCAGAAGATCATGCAGCTCAAGAAGCCGCTCCTGGTCATGCACAGCCCCACCGACACCACGGTCGGCATCGAGAACGCCTCCGACATCTTCAACACCGCCCGCCACCCGCGGTCCTTCGTGTCGCTGGAGGGCTCCGACCACCTCCTCACGAAGCGGGGTCAGGCCCAGCGCGCCGCCCGGATCATCTCCGCGTGGGCCGATCAGTACCTGGCCGACTGAGCCGTCGCGCCTGCCTCCTGACGCCCGTGTTTGATCAATTGACAGAAAACGCGGAACGAGACTTCCACTAACAGGTGTGGGTGGGGTTACACTCGCTGCAAGCGCCCGGCTCGTGGACGTTCGTCGTGGGGACCGAACGGGTCACTGGCCCGGTCGATGAGGCGCCGATCGCGCGTATCCGCTGTTTGGACGCGGTCGTCAGTCGTCAGCCATCGATCTGCGTGAGCCCTGGGAGGGCGACCGGCCGATGAGGGTCGGCATTTGGACATGCCACTCACCCGTGCGTGGCCCCAAGGAGGATTCAGTTGGCTCAGGGAGCCGCTACCCGGCGCAACAACCGGTCCGGCCGTTCGCGTAGCAACGGCAGTGCCGGCAAGTCCGGGCAGAACGGTCGCCGCAAGGGCGTCCACAAGGACAACGAGGGCATCATTCCGGTGCTCGCGCAGGTCGTCCGCGAGGTGGAGTCGGCGGTGCAGCGCCGCTCGGCCATGCCCGACGTACGGACCAAGTTCCAGGTCGTCGCGCTCCTCGCCCGAGACGAGCGCCACCGCGTGCTCGAGGACGAGACCCTCAACGAGGGCCGCCGCGCCGAGCAGCTCAAGCGTCTGGACGGGATCGCCACGATCCTCGCCAAGACCGCGACCATGGACTCGCGCCTCTTCGAGCTCCTCGCCGAGGGTGCCGAGGTCTCCGACGCCGCTGTCGAGCTCAAGCACGAGCTGATGGCCCGTGGTGGCGTCGATGTCCCCGAGGACGAGGACCTGGAGGAGGACGAGGACGAGACCCCCGCCGTCGCCGTCCCCGACAAGCGCGTGGTCCCGGCGAGCGTCGTCCAGCGCCAGCTCTCCAACCCGTTCCTGGTGCCCGACTTCACCAACGCCCGCCCGCCTGTGCACGCCCGCCGTCTGTCCGGCTGGGAGCTCCTCGGGCCGCTGTTCCGAAGCTTCGAGTACGCCGACTCCGGGCCGTCCTGCATGCCGCTGCCCGAGCCGCCGGCCTACGGCCCCGGCCACATCGACGCGCCCGGCACCCGCGAGCTCATGCACCACCAGGCTCAGCTGGTCGCCTCGGCGGCCGAGGGCCACCGCTCCTACCTGCTGGCCGACGAGCCCGGCCTCGGCAAGACCGCGCAGGCCCTGCTCGCCGCCGAGGCAGCCAATGCCTACCCCCTGCTCGTGGTCGTGCCCAACGTCGTCAAGGCCAACTGGGCGCGCGAGGTCGACCTCTGGACGCCGTCCAAGAAGGCCACCGTCGTGCACGGCAACGGCGAGGACATCGACGGCTTCGCCGACATCGTCGTGGTCAACTACGAGATCCTCGACCGTCACGTCGGATGGCTCGGCGAGTTCGGCTTCAAGGGCATGGTCGTCGACGAGGCCCACTTCATCAAGAACAAGTCCTCCCAGCGCTCCCAGCACGTGCTGGCCCTCTCGGAGAAGATCCGGCAGCGTACGGCCAACCCGCTGTTGATGGCGCTGACCGGCACCCCGCTGATCAACGACATCGAGGACTTCCGGGCGATCTGGCAGTTCCTCGGCTGGATCGACGACGTCAAGCCGCTCAACGGACTGCTCGAGGGGCTCGAGGAGACCGGGCTGACCCCGCAGGACAACTCGTTCTACGGAGCGGCTCGCCGGGTCGTGGTCAACCAGGGCATCGTGCGTCGTCGCAAGATCGACGTCGCCAGCGACATCCCGGCGCGCCGCATCGCAGACCTTCCGGTCGAGCTGGACGACGCCGAGGGCCGCTCGATCCGGGCCGCCGAGGCCGAGCTGGCCAAGCGGATGATGCAGCGTTACGACACCGCGATCGAGACCCGGGTGACCGGTGCCAAGCCGGCCCCCGGCGAGCTCGACCTCGAGCTGATCCGCCGCGTCGCCACCTGGGAGCGCGAGGACCAGGACGCCTCCACCGGCGAGAACGTCTTCGGCATGATGCGCCGCATCGGTCGGGCGAAGGCCTCGCTGGCCGCCGACTACGCCGCCCAGCTGGCCCGCAACGTCGGCAAGGTCGTCTTCTTCGCCAAGCACATCGAAGTGATGGACACCGCGCAGAAGCTCTTCGAGGAGCGCGGCATCCGCTACTCCACGATCCGCGGCGACCAGACCTCGAAGGCGCGCGAGAAGGCGATCGACGAGTTCATGAACGACCCCGAGGTCAAGATCATCGTCTGCTCGCTCACCGCCGCCGGTGTCGGCGTCAACCTGCAGGCCGCCTCCAACCTGATCCTGGCCGAGCTGTCTTGGACCGACGCCGAGCAGACCCAGGCGATCGACCGCGTCCACCGGATCGGCCAGACCGAGCCGGTCACGGCGTGGCGCATCATCGCGAGCCAGACCATCGACACCCGGATCGCCGAGCTGATCGACTCCAAGGCCGGCCTCGCGGCACGTGCTCTGGACGGCTCCGACGAGGAGGTCACCGACTCCGCCGACGTGCAGCTCGAGGCCCTGGTCTCGCTGCTCACCGACGCCCTCCGCAAGCGCGAGTCCGGCCGCCGCGGCCGGCGCGCCGCCTGACGCCGACCCGGGACTCATCCGGGCCTCATCCGGGCCTCATCTCAGGGACAATCCTGAGGTGGGGCCTGGGTGGTGCGGCGTACGCTGGATCACATGTTCTGGATTATCTTGCTGGTCATCGCAGCGGCTGTCGGTGGATACGTGTTCCGGGTTCCGATCGTCGCCAAGCTGACCGGGCAGCCACGCAGCCGCATCGAGCGGCAGATCGGGCCGAAGGCCAAGCGCCTTCCCTGACCCGAGGAGGTATCCGCACGGGGAATCCTCGGTGGTGCACGTGCGTTGAGACGTACGTGCCCGCCGATCCGGCGCGCAGCCACCCATACCGGAAGTGAGAGCCCCATGCCCACCGTCGAGCTCGGCGCAGAGAACTTCGAGAGCACCGTCACCGACAACGAGATCGTCCTCGTCGACTTCTGGGCGTCCTGGTGCGGCCCGTGCCGCCAGTTCGCGCCCGTCTACGACGCCGCCTCCGCGGAGCACCCCGAGATCGTCTTCGGAAAGGTCGACACCGAGGCCGAGCAGGCGCTCGCCGGTGCCGCCAACATCACCTCGATCCCGACGCTGATGGCCTTCAAGAAGGGCAACCTCGTCTTCTCCCAGCCCGGTGCGCTCCCCGCGCCCGCGCTCAAGCAGGTCATCGACGCCGTCGTCGACCTCGACATCGACAAGGCGCTTGCGGAGCAGTCCTCGAAGGAGTCCGGCGAGTAAGACTCGTCCGTGCTCCGGGGCTGGCATCAGGTTTGATAGCGCTGTGACCGAACCCGACAGCGCAGCCCACGACGAGCTCCTCCGCCTGCGCGGCAGCATCGACAACCTCGACGCCGCCCTTGTCCACCTTCTCGCCGAGCGCTTCAAGTGCACCGAGCAGGTCGGCCGGCTGAAGGCGCGCGCGGGGTTCCCGCCGGCCGACCCCAGCCGCGAGGCGGTCCAGATCGAGCGACTCCGTCGGCTCTCCGACGACGCCGGTCTCGACCCCGAGTTCGCCGAGAAGATCCTCAACGTAATCATCGCCGAGGTGATCCGCAACCACCGCCAGTTCGTCGAGGACTGACGTCGCCGGGTCGGGGTAGTCCGGTAGCGAACTGCCCATTTACTGGCCAGTAATAGACAGTTCGCTACCGGACTACCCCGAAATCTCAGCCAAGCACCCGATCCAGCCAGGCGTTCCAGAACCGGCGGTCGGGGTCGAAGCGGTGTACCAGGTCCCGGAAGTCGTCCCAGCGGGGGAACTCGGCGCCGGGGTCCTCGGTGGCGAAGAGCTTGCCCCAGTGCGGCCGGGTGCCGGCCGGGAGCCGTTCCTCCAGGTCCGGCAGGAGCTCGCGTACGCCGGCGGGGTCGGCCTTCCAGGTGAAGTGCAGCGCCACCGTGTCGGCGCCATAGGCGGGGGAGAGCCACAGCTCATCGGCGGCGACCGCGCGGATCTCGCTCACCTCCAGGAGTGGCCGGACCCGGTCGGCGAGCGACCGGACGGCATCGACCGCCTCCTGCGCGCGATCGAGCGGCACCAGGTATTCGCTTTGCAGCTCAGCGCCGACGCTCGGCTGGAAGTCGAGCCGGAAGTGGGGCAACCGCTCGTGCCACGGTCCGGGCACGCCGAGCTGTTCGGTGCACGGGGCCGGGTCGAGGCCCGGAATGACATGGTGGGGCCGGGTCGCGAGCACGGTCCCGGGGATCTCCGGCGTCGTCGAGCGCGACTTCGCCCAGACCCGGGCGACGGACCCGTCCGCGCTGCGCGCGGTTACTCCCTCGCTCGGCGCGAGCGGACGAGCAAGCTCGCCGCTCGACCTCGCTCCGGTCGTCTCGGGCTCATTGGCCCACCGGGTGAAGATCGACACCGAGTAGGCCGCGCCGAGGATCTCGGTGAGGTGTTCTCGCAGGTCAGCGTAGGCGAGCCCCTCGTGGACCGTCTGAGTGACCTGGTAGGTCGGCGAGGTCAGCAGCTCGAGATGGGTCACGATCCCCAGGGCGCCGACGCCGACCACGGCCCCGGGGAAATCGGGTTCCCCGGCCGAGAGGCGTACCAGGTCGCCGCGGCCGTCGACGATCTCCAACGCGGTCACGGAGGTGGCCAGCGAGCCGTTGCCGACCCCGGAGCCATGAGTGCCGGTCGCGACCGCGCCGGCGACCGAGATGTGGGGGAGCGAGGCGAGGTTGGGCAGCGCGCGCCCGTGGTCCTGCAGCCAGGCGGCGAGCTCGCCGTAGCGCATCCCGCCGGGCACCCGGACCACATCGCCGACCAAGCTCGGTGACTCCTCCAGGCCGTCGAGCGACACCAGCACCCCCGGTGTGTCCGCGAGATCGGTGAAGGAGTGTCGAGACCCCAGCGCGCGCAGCCGTGGCTCGCGCCGCACGAGGTCGCGTACGTCCTCCACGGAACGTGGCCGCACGAGCTCGCGCGCGGTGTAGTCATAGCTGCGAGCCCACGTCGATCCGCAGGCCTCGGAGGCAGGGCGCATAGGACGGATCGTAGCGATGACAGGCGCTTGTGGCCGGTGGTCTACTGGACTGCGAGCACGCCGACCCGGGAGGACGGATGACCGAGAACGCAGCAGAGGCAGACATCGAGGAGCAGGCGACCGACGTCGTGGAGGAGACCATCGACGACGAGGCGCCGCTGGACGCAGAGGAGACCGTGACCTCGACGCCGGACGACGTCGACGAGGCCGACTACGCCGAGCAGAAGCTCGACGCAGGCAGCCCTGAGGATGGCTACGACTACTGGGGCTAGGAGTTCTGCGGGAACCCCAGGTTGATCCCGCCGTGCGAGGGGTCGAGCCACCGGGTGGTGACCGCCTTCTCCCGGGTGAAGAAGTCCAGCCCCGCGGGGCCGTACGCCTTCGCGTTCCCGAACAGCGACGCCTTCCAGCCGCCGAAGGAGTGGTAGGCCACCGGCACCGGGATCGGTACGTTCACGCCGACCATCCCGACCTGCACCTCACGCTGGAACCGCCGGGCGGCGCCGCCGTCGTTGGTGAAGATCGCGGTGCCGTTGCCGAACTGGCCGGAGTTGATCAGCTCTAGGCCCTCCTCGTATCCGGAGACGCGGACGACCGAGAGCACCGGGCCGAAGATCTCCTCGGTGTAGACGGTCGACGTGGTCGGCACCCGGTCGATCAGGGTTGGCAGGATCCAGAAACCGTTGGGGTCGCCGTCCACCGAGCCCTCAGCGTCCAGTGCAGCGCGACCGTCGACGACGACCTCGGCCCCGTCGGTGGCAGCCACGTCGACGTACGCAGCCACCTTGTCGCGGTGGGCGCCGGTGATGAGCGGTCCCATGTCGGTCTCCCGGGTGCCGTCGCCGGTCTTGAGCGTGGCCATCCGCGAGGTGATCTTCGAGACCAGGCTGTCGGCCACCGAGTCGACCGCGAGCACGACGGAGATCGCCATGCACCGCTCGCCGGCCGACCCGAAGCCCGCGTTGACCGCCGAGTCGGCGACCAGGTCGAGGTCGGCGTCGGGCAGCACGAGCATGTGGTTCTTGGCGCCGCCGAGCGCCTGGACCCGCTTACCGGCGGCGGTGCCGCGCTCGTAGACGTAGCGGGCGATCGGGGTGGAGCCGACGAAGGAGATCGAGGCGACGTCGAGGTTGTCGAGGAGCGCGTCGACCGCCTCCTTGTCGCCGTGCACGACGTTGTAGACCCCGTCGGGCAGCCCTGCCTCGGACCACAGCTCCGCGATCCAGTTGGACGCGGTCGGGTCCTTCTCCGAGGGCTTGACCACGACCGCGTTGCCGGCCGCGATCGCGATCGGGAAGAACCACATCGGCACCATGGCGGGAAAGTTGAACGGGCTGATGATGCCCACCACGCCGAGCGGCTGCTTGAGGGTGGTCACGTCCACGCCCGAGGAGACCTGCTCGGAGACCGTGCCCTTGAGCAGGTGGGAGAGCCCGCAGGCGAACTCGACGACCTCGAGGCCGCGGGCGATCTCGCCGGCGGCGTCGGAGAGCACCTTGCCGTGCTCGGAGGTCAGGATCTCGGCGAGCTCGCCCTTGCGGGCGTTGAGCAGCTCGCGAAACTTGAAGAGCACTGCCGTACGCCGCGTCAGCGAGGTCTCGCTCCACTCCTCGAACGCCTTCTTGGCCGCGGAGACGGCGGTGTCGACGTCGGCAGCCGCGGCGAAACGTACGCGTTTCTGGACGGTGCCGAGGGCGGGGTTGTAGACGTCGCCGAGACGGGTGCCGGTGCCGGGGTTGGTGGCCCCGCCGATCCAGTGGTCGAGGATGGGGAGGTCGGTCATGTCATGCGTCCTTACTGAGCTGCTTACAGGGAGCCGAGCACGTCGTCGTAGATCGAGATCGCCTCGGCGACCTCGTCGGGCGTGACGACGCACGGGGGCACCACGTGGATGCGGTTCTCCATGGTGAACGGGATCAGGTTGCGGGCGATGAGGTCGGACTTGATCCGGCCCATCGTCGCGGCCGGGAGAGGCTCGCGCGTCCCGCGGTCGGTGACGAGCTCGAGGGCCCAGAAGACCCCGGTGCCGCGCACCTCCCCGATCACGTCGTGCTTCTCGGCCAGCGCCGCGAGACCGGGGGCGATGTGGTCGGTGCCGATGGTCGCGGCGTTGTCGACGATGCCCTCCTCGTTCATCGCCTCGATGGTCGCCACGATCGACGCCATCGCGAGCGGGTGGCCGGAGTAGGTGAGCCCGCCGGGGAAGACCTGGTCGTCGAAGGTCGCCGCGACCGGGTCGGAGATGATCACCCCGCCGGCGGGTACGTAACCCGAGTTGACCCCCTTGGCGAAGGTGATCAGGTCGGGGACGACGTCGTAGGCGTCCAGGGCGAGCCACTCGCCGGTGCGGCCGAAGCCGGCCATGACCTCGTCGAGGACGAGCATGATCCCGAACTCGTCGGCCAGCGCCCTGACCCCGGGAAGGTAGCCCGGCGGCGGGATCATGATCCCGGCGGTGCCGGGGATGGTCTCGAGGAGGATCGCCGCGATCGACGCGGGCCCCTCGGACTCGATCACCCTTCGCAGATGGTGCAGGGCGCGTTCGGACTCCTGCTCCGGCGTGGTCGCCCAGAACTCCGAGCGGTAGAGGTAGGGGCCGAAGAAGTGGACGTGGCCGCGGGCGTACTCGTTCGGGATCCGTCGCCAGTCGCCGGTCGCGACGATCGCCGCGCCGGTGTTGCCGTGGTAGGAGCGGTAGGTCGAGAGCACCTTGTCGCGGCCGGTGTGGATGCGCGCCATCCGGATCGCGTTCTCGACCGCGTCGGCGCCGGCGTTGGTGAAGAAGACCTTGTTGAAGCCCACCGGCGCGATGTCGGTGATCCGCTCGGCGGCCTCGCCACGAGTCAGGTTGGCCGTCGTCGGCGCGATCGTGGTCAGCGTCTCGGCCTGCTTCTTGATCGCCTCCACCACCCGGGGGTGCTGGTGGCCGATGTTGGTGTTGACCAGCTGCGAGGAGAAGTCCAGGTAGGTGTGTCCGGAGTCGTCCCACACCCGCGAGCCCTGCCCGCCGGCGATGACGAGCGGTTTCAGCGACCCCTGGGCGGACCAGGAGTGGAAGACGTGGGCTCGGTCGAGGTCGTAGGCACGGGCGTCGCTGGCGCTGGTCAAGGCTGTCCCCTGGGGTGCGTGGATGGACACGGATCTCGTTTCTCACTCTACGCCGGGAGCAGCGGAGTCGCCGCCGATCCTGGATACTGATTACGACGGTATATCAGGACAAGGCCTACGTTTTCGTTACATTCTCACGCCACAAGCAACGAAATCGCGCGCTCAGGCTTTCGTGGTCACCGGTCGGTTGACCCGGGGCATCACCAGATCGCCGTACGCCGCCAGGGTCTGGTCCATGGCGTCGTGCTGCAGGTAGACGGCGAACTGGTCGACGCCGAGGCTCTCGAGCTGCTCGAGCTTGGCGACCTGCTCCTCGACCGACCCGAGGATGCAGAACCGGTCGACGATCTCGTCGGGCACGAACTGGGTGTGGGTGTTGCCGGCCCGCCCGTGCTCGTTGTAGTCGTAGCCCTCGCGGCCCTTGATGTAGTCGGTGAGCGCCTGCGGGACGGCACCGCTGCCGTACTTCGACACGATGTCGGCGACGTGGTTGCCCACCATCCCGCCGAACCAGCGGCACTGCTCGCGGGCATGATCCAGCGCCTCGGGCGACCCGTCGGTGACGTACGCAGGCGCGGCCACGCAGAAGGTCAGCGACTCGGGGTCGCGGCCGGCGTCGGAGGCCGCCTTCTTGACAGCTCCGATCATCCACTCGGTGATGTCGGGGTCGGCCAGCTGCAGGATGAACCCGTCGCCGACCTCGCCGGCGGCTTTCAGCGCGAGCGGGCCGTAGGCGGCGATCCACACCTCCAGCTCGGAGCGTTTGGCCCACGGGAACTGCAGCGTGGTGCCGTTGATCTCGACCGGACGCCGGTTGGCGAGCTCGCGGATCACCCGGGTCGCCTCGCGCATCTCCTTGATCGTCGACGGCTTCCCGTTGAGCACCCGCACCGCCGAGTCGCCGCGACCCATCCCGCACACGGTGCGGTTGCCGTACATCTCGTTCAGCGTCGCGAAGACCGACGCGGTCACCGTCCAGTCGCGGGTCGCCGGGTTGGTCACGAACGGACCGACCTTGATCGTGCGGGTCTCGGCGAGGATCTGGCTGTAGATGACGTACGGCTCCATCCACAGCAGATGGCTGTCGAAGGTCCACACGTGGTCGAAGCCGTACGCCTCGGCCTGCTTCGCCAAGGAGACGACCCGCCAGGCGGGCGGGTTGGTCTGGAGGACGACACCGAAGTCCATGACGTCAGACCAGATACTGCGACAGGTCGCGCTTGAGGTAGCTGCCGTGGCCCTTGGTGCCCTTGAACTCGCCGTCGGCGACGACGACGGACCCTCGGGAGAGCACCACGTCGACGTGCCCGTCGATCTCGTAGCCCTCCCAGGCGGAGTGGTCCATGTTCATGTGGTGGGTCCTGCCCTCGCCGATACCGATCGAGGTGTGTCCGGCAGGGTCGTAGACGACGATGTCGGCGTCGGCTCCCGGTGCGATGACGCCCTTGCGGCCGTAGAGCCCGAACATCCGTGCCGGCGTGGTCGCGATCAGCTCCACCCACCGCTCGAGCGTGATCTGCCCGGTCACCACGCCCTGGTAGAGCAGGTCGACGCGGTGCTCGATCGACCCGATCCCGTTGGGGATGGCCCGGAAGTCGTCCTTGCCGAGCTCCTTCTGCTCCTTCATGCAGAAGGGGCAGTGGTCGGTGGAGACCATCTGCAGGTCGTTGGTGCGCAGCGCCTGCCACATCGCGTCCTGGTGGCCCTCCTCGCGCGAGCGCAGCGGAGTCGAGCAGACCCACTTGGCTCCCTCGAAGTCGCCCCACTCCTCCGACCTCGCGCCGAGCTGGTCCTCGAGGGAGAGGTAGAGATACTGCGGGCAGGTCTCGCCGAACACGTTCTTCCCGTGATCACGGGCCGCGGCCAGCTGCGCGACCGCCTGCTTGGCGCTGACGTGCACCACGTAGAGCGGAGCTCCGGTCACGTCGGCGAGCATGATCGCCCGATGGGTGGCCTCCTCCTCCATCTGCCAGGCACGCGCGATGCCGTGGTAGTAGGGAGACGTCTTTCCCGACTCGGCCAGCTGTGCCGCGAGCACGTCGATCGCCGGCCCGTTCTCGGCGTGCATCATCGTCAGCAGCCCGTGGTCGGTCGCCTTCTGCATCGCCCGCAGCACCTGCGCGTCGTCGGAGTAGAAGACACCGGGGTAGGCCATGAACAGCTTGTAGGAGGTGATCCCCTCGTCCACGAGCGTGTCCATCGCCTTGAGCGCGTCGTCGTCGACCCCGCCGATGATCTGGTGGAACCCGTAGTCGATCGCGCAGTTGCCGGCGGCGAGCTCGTGCCAGTGCGCCAACCCGTCCTGTACGCGCTCTCCATAGCGTTGCACGGCGAAGTCGATGATCGTCGTGGTGCCGCCCCAGGCCGCGGCCCGGGTGCCGGTCTCGAAGGTGTCGGAGGCGTTGGTGCCGCCGAACGGCAGCTGCATGTGGGTGTGGGCGTCGACACCGCCGGGGATGACGTACTTCCCGGTCGCGTCGATCGTTCGATCGGCCTGGATCGTGCCGAAGGGACTGGCGCCGGGGGAGATGAGCGCGACGATCTTCTCGCCGTCGACGAGCACATCTGCCTGGGTGCGCCCGGTCGCGGAGACGACCGTGCCGCCCGTGATGAGCGTGGTCATGGGCCCTCCTCAGGGTCGGGGGATGGCGGCGTACGAATCGGGCCGCCGATCGCGGTAGAACTGCCAGTCGTCGCGCATCTCCTGGACCATGGTCATGTCCAGGTCGCGTACGAGCAGCTCCTCCTTCTCGCCCGAGCCGAGCTCGCCCACGTAGTTGCCGCGGGGGTCGACGATCTGGGACTTCCCGTAGAAGTTGACCGCCTCGGCGCCGTACTCGTTGTCCTCCAGGCCGACCCGGTTGGGGGCGAGCACGAAGTAGCCGTTGGCGACCGCGGCGGCGGGCTGCTCGATCTCCCAGAGCCGGTTGGAGAGCCCGGGCTTGGTGGCGTTGGGATTGAAGACCATGTGGGCGCCGTTGAGCCCGAGCTCGCGCCAGCCCTCGGGGAAGTGGCGGTCGTAGCAGATGTACATCCCCACCTTCCCGACCGCGGACTCGAAGACCGGGTAGCCGAGGTTGCCGGGGCGGAAGTAGAACTTCTCCCAGAACTTCTCCACGTGGGGGAGGTGGTTCTTGCGGTACTTGCCCAGGATCGTGCCGTCGGCGTCCACGAGCACGGAGGTGTTGTAGTAGATCCCGGTGTCGGCCTCCTCGTAGATCGGCAGCACCATCACGATGCCCAGCTCCTTGGCCAGGCTCGCGAAGCGCTGCACGATCGGCCCGTCGGCAGGCTCGGCGTAGCGGTAGTACTTCTTGTCCTGGGTGATCCCGAAGTAGGGCCCGTAGAAGAGCTCCTGGAAGCACATCACCTGGGCGCCCTGCGCGGCGGCTTCACGCGCGAAGCCCTCGTGCTTGTCCAGCATGGAGGCCTTGTCCCCGGTCCAGGTGGTCTGGCTGATTGCGGCTCTGACGATGGTCATGCAACTACCTCCCGACTCTCATACAAGCACGCCGCCGCGACCCGTGGGGTCACGACGGCATTTTTGCTCGAGACGATGTGGTGGTTGAAACCCTGTTGTGCTAGGCGGCGGTCGCCGGATGACGTACGACGACGTGCTCGACGGCCCTGGCGAGCTCCTCGCGGAGCTCGGGCGCGAGCTGGGGGCAGTCGACGGAGAGGAACAGCTCCATCGCGGAGCGGGTCGCGCGGGCGCGCTCGCCGGCCGTGCCCTCAGGGAGGGTCGGCGCGATCTCGGCGAGATGGGCGCTGGTCTCGACCACGGTGTTGCAGTCGTGCGGGGTGAGTGGGGCGCGGGCCTCCCGGCCGGCGCGGACGAGGACGCTGAGGACCTCCACCTTGGCGGCGGTGGTCAACGACATAGCGCTCCTCGACGAGTCGAACAGATGCGACCCCACACCGTCCGCGTTGTGCGACGACATGTATCTCCTCGGTGGGACGTGTGCCTCCCCCGAGGCACTCTCGCCCACTCCAACGAGCAGGGGAAGGGAACAGTGACGCCCTTGGGTGCTTTGTAACTGACCTGTGGGCCAACCCGTGAGTAGCCTATAGAAATGCTGGTCCTGGTGTTGCAGATCGCCTCGCGTGGGGCGACCCGGCACAATTGAGCCCATGAGTTCTCCTGGGGGCGCCGGCATCGGCGGCCTGATGGTCGAGACCGAGGCCGATGTCGTACGCCGCCAGGCACTGCGCCGCATGCGGATCGTCGCCACCGGGCTCCTGGTCGTGGCCGCCATCGTCTACCTGCTGACCCTCCGGCTGGACGGGTTCTGGGGGTTCGTGAACGCGGGCGCCGAGGCGTCCATGGTCGGCGCGATGGCCGACTGGTTCGCGGTCACCGCGCTGTTCCGTCACCCGCTGGGGCTGCCGGTGCCGCACACCGCGCTGATCCCGAAGCGGAAGGACGAGCTCGGGGCCAGCCTGGAGGAGTTCGTCCAGGACAACTTCCTCCAGGAGGAGACCATCCGCGAGCGGCTCGGCGTCGCCATGCCGTCGCTGCGGCTTGCGCTGTGGCTCTCGGAGGAGCCCAACGCCAAGCGGGTCGTCGACGAGGTCTCCACCGTGGTCGCCGACGGACTGTCCCGGATCAGCAACCGGCACATCGTCGAGATCATCCAGGACGGTTTCGTACCCCGCCTGCGCGAGGAGCAGATCGCGCCGCTGCTCGGCGGCACCCTGCAGGCGGCCCTGGACGACGGCGTCCATCACGGCCTGGTCGACCTGGCGCTGGTCGAGCTGCACGGCTGGCTCGAGGAGAACGAGGAGATCGTCACCGAGGTGCTCGGCGAGCGGGCGCCGTGGTGGACGCCGCAGGTGCTGCGTGAGCCGGTGACCGCCCGCATCCACGTCGAGCTGGTCCGCTGGATCGCCGACATCCGCGACGACCCCGAGCATCGCGCCCGCAAGGCGATCGACACGATGCTCGCCGACCTCGCCGACAACCTGCAGCACGACGAGGCCACCATGGAGCGCGCCGAGCGCCTCAAGGAGCGGGTGCTCGACCACCCCGGCGTCATCAACACAGCCATCTCCATCTGGGACGCGCTACGCCGTGCGCTCACCACGTCCCTGCGCGACCCCGACGGCGTCGTCCGTCGCCGCGCCCTGGACGAGGTCGTCCGCTACGCCCAGAAGATCGTCCTCGACGAGACCCTCCAGCGCCGCTACGACGCGCTCGCCTCCGACGTGGCCGTCTACGTCGTCAAGCGCTACGGCCGCGAGGCGACCACCGTCATCACCCACACCATCCAGCGCTGGGACGGCAAGCAGGCCGCCCGCCGCATCGAGCTCTTCGTCGGCCGCGACCTGCAGTTCATCCGCATCAACGGCACCATCGTCGGTGGCCTCGTCGGCGTGATCATCCACACCGTCGCCGTCCTGGTCGGCTGACCCGCCTCGCCCGAGGCGTCACGTACGTCGCCCGAGGCGTCAGGTAGGTCGCCCGAGGCGTCAGGTAGGTCGGCCGAGGCGTCAGGTAGGTCGGCCGAGGCGTCAGGTAGGTCGGCCG
>NZ_JBHVGB010000143.1:0-16490 GCF_042801335.1 Nocardioides sp. NPDC057577
GGCATGCACGGTGCGGATCGCGGTGAGCAGGTCCTCGGGCCGGGCGTCCTTGAGCAGGAACGCCGCGGCGCCCGCCCGGATCGCGGCGAAGGCGTACTCGTCGAGGTCGAAGGTGGTCAGCACGATCACCCTGGGTGCGCCTTCGCGGCCGGCGATCAGACCGGTCGCCTCGACGCCGTCCATGCGCGGCATGCGTACGTCCATCAGGACCACGTCGGCCTCGGTCCGGCCCAGCGCGACGACCGCCTCCTGGCCGTCGCCGGCCTCACCGACGACGCTCAGGTCGGGCTGGGAGTCGATGAGCATCCGAAAGCCGGCGCGGACGAGCTCCTGGTCGTCGACGAGAAAGACTCGGATCGTCATAGGGCCAGTCATAGGGAGAGTCTCGCGTAGACACGGAAGCCGCCGCCGGAGGCCGGGCCGGTCTCGAGCGTGCCGCCGTGGGCGGAGATGCGCTCCTGCATTCCGATCAGACCGAGTCCGCCGCCGGGATCAGCGGACCCGTCCGCGGCAGCCCCTCGGCCGTCGTCGATGACCTCGATCGCGAGGCTGCTCTCCTCGACCGTCACGGTGACCCTGGCCGCGGCACCCGGACCGGCGTGCTTGCGTACGTTGCTGAGCGACTCCTGCACCACCCGGAAGGCGGTCAGCGCGACACCCTCCGGCACAGCGAGTCCCGGCTCGGGAAGATGCGCGGTCAGCTCCATGCCACCGGCCCGGGTCTCCTCGACGAGGGTCGCGATGTCGCCCAGCCGGGGCTGCGGACGGGTCAGCGCGTCGCCGTCGCGCAGCAGGCCGAGCAGCTGCCGCATCTCGGCCAGCGCCTCCCGGGCGGTCTGCGCGACGGTCTCCAGTGCCTTCGGGGCGAGGGCCGGGTCCTGCTCGGCGGCATAGCGCGCGCCGTCGGCCTGGACCACGATCACGCTCAGCCCGTGGGCCACGACGTCATGCATCTCGCGTGCGATCCGCGCCCGCTCCTGGGTCGCCCCGAGCTCGGCGCGCTGCTCGGCCTCGCGGCGCAGCTGCTCGTTGCGCTGGATCAGGGAGTCGACGTACGCCGCCCGGGTGCGCGCCAGCGCGCCCAGCGCCCAGGCGGCGACCGGGAAGGTGGCGAGCGAGAGGCTGATCGAGATGTAGGAGCTCCAGTCGATGCCTTCCGGTTCGTCACGAACCTCGATGTTGGGTGCTGTATCGACCGCGCTCAGCCAGTCATGGGCACCGAGGCCGGCCCCGAACAGACCGACCCCCAGCGCGGCCAGACCCCAGCGCGGGCTGGCGTAACGCGCCACCGAGTAGACCGCGATCGGGAAGGAGACCTGGGAGACGAGCGGATAGTCGAGGAGGAGCACCTGCAGGCCGCATGCTCCGGCCACGATGGCGAAGACGATCACCGGGTGCCGACGGCGCCACAGCAGCGGTACGAGCTGGATCACCACGAGGACCAGATCGGCGACATGGTTGGTGCTGGAGACGTCCTGGGCCGCGTCGCCGCTGAGCAGAGCCTGGATGGCATAGAACGGGATGATCAGGAAAAGGGTGCCGGCGAGCAGGACGTCGAACCACCATCGCCCACGCGGGCCGAGCCGCCAGGGGCGTACCAACTCCTCCACGCACCCCACCGTAGAGGAGCCGAGGCGGCCACGACGTCAGCCCAGGGACGGATGTCACGGTCAGACCCCGGGCGGACTAGAATCCAGAGGCTGGCGATGGATATTCGCCGCTGATGGTGCTTGGGAGGACTCGTGGAGGCAGTGCGCTACGTCGCGATCGGTGACTCGTTCACGGAAGGAGTCGGCGACGAGACCGCTACCGGTCACGTTCGCGGCTGGGCCGATCTGGTCGCCCAGGGGTGGGCGGCCTCGGGAGCTCGGGTGGAGTACGCCAACCTCGCCATCCGCGGGCGCCTGATCCGCCCGATCGTGGAGGAGCAGCTCCCCGCCGCGCTGGCGCTGAAGCCGACCCACCTCTCCTTCAACGGCGGCGGCAACGACATGCTCCGCCCGAAGGCAGACGCGAACGCGATCGCCGACTTCCTCCAGCCGGTGCTCGAGGCCTGCGACGCCAACGGGATCACGCTGATCCTGCTCTCCGGCGCCAACCCGTCGGCCCGGCTGCCGCTCGGCAAGGTCTTCCAGCGTCGCGGCGACGAGCTCTGCGACCTGGTCGAGCAGCGCGTCGCCCACCGCGACGACATCGTGCGCGCCTACAACTGGCCCGACACCACCCTCATGGAGGGACGTTTCTGGTCCGAGGACCGGCTCCACATGAACGCCCGCGGCCACCACCGTGTCGCCGCGCGTGTCCTCGACTCGCTCGGCGTCGAGGTTCCGCAGGGCTGGTGGGACCTGGACTTCGAGGCCGCGGCGGGCAAGAACGGACTGGCCTACTACCGCGAGTTCGTCGGTCCCTGGATCCACCGCCGCCTCACCGGGCGCTCCTCCGGAGACGGCCGCACCGCCAAGTTCCCGACCTGGACGCCCACCGCGGACATGTGAGACCCGGCCGCGGCATCTCGCCGGCGGCCGGGTGTCAGGGGACGTACGGGATCAGGGCTTGCTGAACTTCGTCGCGTACTTCTTGAACGCGGCCTTCGTCTTCGCTCCGGCGACACCGTCGATGGTGAGCTTCGCGCCGACCTGGTGCCGCAGCAGGCGCTGCAGCGCCTTGATGGTGTTCTTCCCCGGGTCGCCGTCGATCGTGCCGGTATAGCCGTAACTCTTCTTCAGGTACACCTGGAACGCCTTCCAGCTGTTGGTGCCGAGCTTGCCGTCGATCTTGCCCGGGTACTTCTTGCTGGTGTAGCCGTACTTCTTCAGCACCTTCGCCTGGATGGCCTTGGCCTCGGTCGTGGAGAGACCGAAGTTCTGGGTCGACTGGGCGGAGACCGAGGAGGCGGCGGCGATGTTGCCGGTGCCGACCTCGGCGTTGGCGGTGCCGGACATGGCGAGGACGCCGGTGGCGGCGAGGCCGGTCGCCACGACGGCGCCGACCATACGTCGGGTGATGGTGGAGGTCACGATGGTTTCCCTTCGGTGGGTGGGTTGTCGTGACAAGCCAACCGACCGGCGCCGTCTGGGATCCGTCCAGATTCTGGCACCGGTGTCCACGATCTGACAGAAACCTGTCGTCCTGCGAGCCAGAACGGCGGAGGCTCAGAGTCGTCGGACACGAAGCACGCAGGTCACCATCGGGAGGGTGAACTCGCCCGCCGACGTCTCCGACCTGGTCGCGAGGTAGTTCCGGATCCTGGCGAGGGCGGACTCCCGCTCGTCCTCCGGCATCACCAGCATGCCGGCCCTGGTGCCGAGCGTCGCCACCAGCGAGTCGGCCGTCCGGCGCTGCCCGTGCGGAAACCCGCGCTGCGCCGGGGAGCCGAACCGGGCGGGCGCGGGCGTCGTCGGCAGATGCAGGGCCGCGGTCTCGGTACGCCAGCTCGCGGGTGTGTCGCGTGGCCCGATCGCCGCGGGGCCGCTGACCCGCGCCAGATCGGCCACCCAGTCCACGTCGTCGTCCACCGTGTTCCACAGGCCGGCGAGCACGCCGCCGGGGGTCAGCACCCTGGCGATCTCGGGGCCGGCGACCGCCATGTCGAACCAGTGCATCGCGTTGCCGGCGAGGACCGCGTCGACCGACGCGTCCGGGAGCGGGATCGACTCGGCACTCCCCCGATGCGCCGAGATCTCCGGGAGCTCGCGCCGCAGCTCGCCGAGCATCTCCGGATCGGGTTCGACGGCGGTGACGTCGGCGCCCATCGCCGCCAGCGTCGCGGTCAGCTTGCCCGTGCCGGCGCCGAGGTCGAGCACCCGCGGCCCGGGGGCCGGGCGGAGAGCCCATCGGACGGCGTCGTGGGCGTAGTCGGGTCGATGTGCTGCGTACGCTGTCGCGGCGGTGCCGAAGGAGGACGCGTGCAGGTGCCGGGTGTCGGGGTCCATGCGATCAACCTTCTGGTACGTCGGCCGTTCATGACCAGTGGCGGCGGATGACGGCGGTGACGTCGAAGGGGTCGGATCCGCGCTGGGCGGCCAGGACGCCGGCGCCCTCGGGTGAGCCGGTGTAGAGGAGTCCGGAGCCGCCGACCCAGTGCGCCCACGCGGCGTGGAACGCCTTCGCGTCGGCGGCGCGACGGCCGAGGGCGGCCGGGACCGCGTGCCAGGCCTCGGCCTGCGCGGTGTGCCTTCCCGACACCCCGAGCCGTAGCGTCTCGGGCAGGTCCAGGCCACCGACGACCGGACGCGAGACCAGGTAGCGGGGCGCGGCGATCGGTGCCAGCGCCTCCTCGAGCGAGGCGGCGAAGAGCGCCGACTCCTCCTCGGGAACCCCGGCCAGATGCAGCCGGTAGCTGCCGTCGGTGTCCACCGCGATCTCGAGACCGGCGGCGCCGACCGAGGTCCGCCCGGTCGTGTTCAGCGCGTCGGCGACCGCCGCCCCGACCGCCCCGACCGTCGGGCGCCGGCGCAGCTGGGAGGCGATCCGGGTGCCGTCCCGATAGACGTACGCGGCCCACAGCGCCCACAACCCGCCGACCAGCCCACCGACCGCCCCCGCGATCCCGCCGGCGGCACCGAAGGCGAGCGCCAGGACCAGCCCGACGCTCAGCAGCGCCGCGGGCCCGAGGACGGCCTTGGCCGGAAGGTGCCACTCCGGCACCCGGCCCTCCAGCAGCCGGAACGCAGGTGGCCGGGGAGCGAGCACGGCTCCCGACGGCATGCGCAGCACACCCGCCCGGCGGAGCCGGATCCTGACCGTGCGGCCGGCGACGTCGGCGTACGGCTCCCCGATCCGCCACCGCTCCCGGATCGCCGTGCGGTCCTCCGAACGCGCGACCATGCGGGCGTTGACCATGTCGAAGTCGGACTCCGGCGGGGCGGCGTACGGCGAGAAGGACTCGTCGATGTGGCCGACGCCGTCGACGACGGAGCCGTCCTCGTCCGCGCCGAAGAAGCCGGTGTGCTTGCGGACCAGGCGCTTCCAGTCGTTGTCGCCGCGTGGGTGCTCCTCCTCGACACAGACGACGGTCCAGTTGACCGCGACCTTGTCGGGCCGCTCCGGATCCGTACGCAGCGACCGGCCGCGCAGCTGCACGACCGCCGTCGTGGTCGTGGCCGCGGTGAGGTCCACGATCCCGGTCACCGACCGGGCGTCCCAGCCCTCCCCGAGCAGGCCGCGCGTCCCGACCAGGATCCGGCACCCGCCGGCCTCGAAGAACCGGGTCACGTGCCCGACCCACTGCCGGCTTCCCCAGCGCCCCACGAGGGTGGCGTACGCCTCCTCCTTCTCGATCGCCAGGCCCTCGGCCAGAACAGGGTCGGTCTCGGCGATGTGCGCCAACAGGGCGGCCAGGGTCGCCGGTGGCCCGGCGACGGTGGCGCCGGTGACCAGCAGGACGTCGTCGTGGGACGCGCACAAGGCCGTGAGCACCGCGCGCGCGGAGCCGGACTGCTCGGCGATCACGCCGCGCAGGTCGACCGGCAACGTGGCCGAGGCACGCTCGTGGTCGGTGACGACGAGAAGTCGCAGCGAGTCACCGTGCGCGAGGCGCTCGTGGTCGACGATGGCGGCGGTCGCCGTGGTCTTGGCCTCGGAGCGTGCCAGCACCCGGTCGACGGGCGAGCGGCCGGCCCGGATGCCGCGCCGGGTCAGCGAGTAGCCGACGGCCGGGAGAGCCTGCTTGATCGCGGCCAACGCCTCCTGGTCGGCCTCCGCCTCGGAGGCGGCCAGATGTCCGCGTACCCAGTCGCCGATCAACGCCACCCAGTCCTCAGCAGACGGGTCGCGACGGTGCGTCTCGGTCAGGGTCGCCCCCTCGGGCAGGGCGAGCAGCCCGCGATGGTGCGCCCGCAGGGCCGCCGTGGCCAGGTCGGGCCACGCCTTCGCGAGCTCGGCCCAGGACGGAGCTCCGGCCGGCCGCGAAACGTACCGCCGGTCCAGCCAGGTCAGGAACGGCACGCTGCCCAGATCGGCCGAGGTCAGCGCGGTGAGCAGCTCCTCGAACCGCTCCGCGCTCCCCCGCAGCCATTCCCGCTCGGAGGGCGTCGGCGCGGTCAGCCAGACCAGGTCCGCGAACGGCGCCAGGTCGCCCTCGCGCACGACGGCCGGGATCGAGGTCGAGAAGACGATCTCCCCGAACAGCAGCCCGACCAGCGCGGACTCCTCCTTGGTCAGCGCCTCGGGCGGAGTCGCGGTCAATCCCAGCACCCGCGCGTCCGGTAGCAGCAGCAGGATCTCGCCGAGCAGCTCACCCCAGACCTCGAGCAGGTGGTGGCACTCGTCCAGCACGAGCAGCAACGGTCCGGCGGATCGCAGGGCAGAGACCAGCGCCCGGCCGTTGTCGTGCAGCCTGGCCAGATGACTCTCCCCGGTCTCCGCCTCGTCGTCGGGGTCGCCGAAGACCGCGACCGACTGGTAGGTCAGCGACGTCAGCGGCGCGTCCAGATCCCGCGACGAGGACGCTTCCAGCCCCAGCGAGGAAGCCTGCCGCAGCCACTGCCCCTGGATCGCCGTGTTGGGGCTGAGCACCACGACCTTCGCCCCGGAGCCGATCGCCTCCCGCGCCGTCTCCAGCCCGACCAGCGTCTTCCCCGCCCCCGGCGGCAGCACCACCCAAGCCCGGGACCGCCCCGCGCCCCAGGCCGCGCTCAACGCGGAGAGCGCACGCTGCTGATGGACACGGAGCTTCACCCCGCGAAGCGTAGCCAGCGCCGAGAACCCACACGGTCCTCCGTGGTGCTCTCGCCGGGCTCGGCGCGCCCACCTACCGCCGCAGGTCGGCCCGCACGTGCCTGATCTTCTGCTCGGCGGTCAGCGTGACGTCGAAGACTCCGCCGACGCGCCCCTCGGGGAAGGTGCCGGTGAACTCGACCTCGACATGGAGGCACCCGTCGCGCGGCTCGGTGCTGACCAGCCGGGTCCGGGTGTCGTATCCGACGAAGTAGGCCCGGAAGTACTCCCCGATCCCGGCATGCCCCTCGAAGACCTCTCCCACGGAGGGGTCGTCCAAGACGGCGTCATCGGTGAAGAACGCCAGGTAAGCCGCGGTGTCGTGCGTGTTGGTTGCCGCGACCCACTCGGCGATGGTGGGGTCGGGTTCGGTGCTGGGCATGTCATGCTCCGTCGCTGTCGTGGTCATCGCTGGAAGGCTGTCGAGGTGAGGCCGTTGATGGTGGTGCTCCCGTACTGGAAGGGCAGGGCGATGCTCTCCATCACCGTCATCGGGTAGTCGAGCTCCGGCGCGGTCATCGCGGACAGCCGAGCGAGCTGACCGGCGTCCAGCTCGATGTCGATCGAGGCGAGGTTGGCGTCCAGCTGCTCGACCGTTCGAGCCCCGATCAAGGTGGACGTCACGGCCTTCTGCTGCCGCACCCAAGCCAGCGCGACACCCGCGACCGTGCCACCGACGTCGTCGGCGATCGGCTTCATGGCCTCGATGAGATCGAACAGCGCCTCGCCCATGTGCGGGGCGACGTACGCCCCACGGCGAGTGTCCGGCGCGGTCGGTGTGGTGCGGGTGTACTTGCCCGAGAGCGCCCCACTGGCCAGCGGGCTCCACGGGACGACTCCCAGGCCGAGCTCGTTCGCCAGACCGAACTGCTCGCCCTCAGGCGTCCGCGCCACCAGGGAGTACTCGTCCTGGAGGGCCGCGATGGGCGCGCGATCGCGCCACTCGGCCAGGGTGACGGCTCGGGCGACCCACCATGCCGGGGTGTTGGAGACGCCGATCGCGCGTACCTTCCCGGAACGCACGAGGTCGTCGAGCGTGGCCAGCGTCTCCTCCATCGGGGTGTGGCGGTCCCACTGGTGCATCCAGTAGAGGTCGACGTAGTCGGTCCGCAGGCGCCGCAGCGAAGCGTCGATCTCCTCGCGGATCGCCTTACGGCTCGCCCCGCCCGCGTTCGGGTCGCCGGGGCGCATGGTCCCACCGAACTTCGTGGCGAGCACCGCCTGCTGACGGCGCTCCGGCCGCTCCGCGAAGTAGCGCCCCAGGACCTCCTCGGACCGACCGCCGTTGTACGCGTTGGCCGTGTCGATGAAGTTGCCGCCGAGGTCGAGGTATCGGTCCAGGATGCGGAAGGCGTCCTGCGGGGCGGTGCCCCAGCTGCCGTCGTCGAAGTTCATGGCGCCGAGCGCGAGCGGGCTCACCCGCAGTCCGCTGCGGCCCAGGGTGCGGTAGTGGTCAAGGGGCATGGTCATCCACCTTCGTGGTTCGTGAGGCGGGCGCCCGTCCGGCCGCCCTGCACCCCAAGACTGCGGTGGCGCGAACCTCTCAGGAAGGGTGTGTGAGCCGGGGTGGATCGCACCCCCTCTCACGAGGCGCGCGGCTACGGAATCGTCCTGGGCCTGTGGCACCCTGGTCATCGCTTGGTAAGAAATGGCGCCAAGAACCGCGCCACGGTCCAGGAGCTGTTCGCCGACCGGTTCCGCCGCGCGATCACCGACGGCGACCTACCTGCGGATGAGGACCCCGAGGGAGTCCCTGCTGGCCATGGCGAACAGAGCCAAGGCCACCTCCATCCGACCATCGATCGGCCCATCGGTCACGTCCCCCGAGGAGAACATCCATGTCTGACCCCACCGCGTCACTGGGCACCGCCCGCGACCAGGCCCTCGCCGTCCGCTCTCTCTACGAGGTCCTCGAGGAGCGGTTCAACGGCAAGACCTGGTCGCTGCACGAGCTGATGATCGGTTTCTCCAACGACGTCGGCCGTATCGGACGCCTGCTCCTGGCCCACGACGGCACCTGGGACATCGAGGGTGACCCGCGCGACGAGCTGGCGCACAAGCTCGCCGAGTCGATGTGGTGGACATTCGTCCTGGCCGACAAGCTCGACATCGACCTCGACGAGGCCTACGCCCGGACGATGGCCGGCATCCGCACCGGCCTGGAGGCGACCATCGCTCGCACCGACTCCGCCGGCCCCCAGCCGGGCTGATGCACGACCGGACCACACACCGCGAGCCAGGGGGAACCGCACCCTCCCTGAGCCGGCAGCGTGCGACTAGCGTGAAACGCATGGCGACATCTCCTGGCCCCCTCGGCGAGTTCCTCCGCGCCCAGCGCTCCCGCCTCACGCCCGCCGACGTCGGCCTGCCCGACGTCGGCCGGCGCCGGGTCAGCGGGCTGCGGCGCGAGGAGGTCGCCGTGCTGGCTGGTGTCAGCATCGACTACTACACCCGGCTCGAGCAGGGTCGCGAACGCACCCCGTCGGCGCAGGTCGTGGATGCCATGTGCAGCGCCCTGAGACTCAGCCCGGACGCACGCGAGCACACCTTTCGCCTGGCGCGGCTCGGCCCAGCGTCCCGGCCCGAGCCCGGACCGGTCGGCCCCGAGCTGCTTCAGCTCATGGACGCCTTCCCGCACGCCGCCGCCTACGTCGTCGACCCGGGCTTCCAGATCCTCGCCGCCAACACCACCGCCAAGGCACTCCTGGGACCGTCGCAGCTGGCCCTGGGGGCATTCGACTTCTTGTTCCTCGACCCCTCCGCGCGCACCTACTTCGTCGGTTGGGAGCACGTGGCACGGGCCGCGGTCAGCGCCCTGCGCCTGGCCGCCGGTTTCGCCGATCCCCACCCGGCCGTCACTCCGCTCGTGTCCCGCATGCTCGCCGGATCCTCGGAGTTCGCGGCCTTCTGGGCAGACCAGACCGTGGCGGGCCTCAGCCTGACCGAGAAGATCATCGACCACCCGGACGTCGGCCGGCTCACCTTGACTTACCAGACGCTCGACGTTCGTGAAGCGCCCGGACAGCAGCTCACCGTCGCGACGGCCCGAGCAGGCAGCCCCAGTGCGGACGCCCTCGCCCTCCTGGGCACGGTCGAGGCCACTCGCAGCACGCAGCCCTGAGAGGCCGGCGATCGACCCGCGCGGTCGACCCCTGAGCGGCGGCGAGGACCTCGGGAGTACGCCTCTCAGGCGGCAGTGGCGAAAGCCGCCTCCGACTCCGGGTTGCGGGAGACCGAGCGCCGGGCGAAGGAGAACGCGAGCGCACCCAGGATCGAGGTGACCACCATGGTGATCGCCAGCGGCACCGCGGTGTGCTCACCCGCGACGGCACCGAGCGGCGAGGCGAGGCCGCCGCCGAGGAACATGATCCCGCCCATCAGCGCCGAGCCGGCACCGACCGAGGGCCGGGCCTGCTCGATGGCGAGGGCGCCGGTGTTGCCCATGATCAGCCCGACGCAGGTGGTGACGACCAGGATCGGCAGCAGGATGAGCGCCTTCGGCACCGGCAGCACGGCGACCACCAGCACGAGCAGCGCACCGCCGGCCAGCACCGGCTGCGCCGACCGGATGATCCGTGCCGGGTGCACCTGCCGCTTGGCCAGCCGAGCCGAGGCCAGCCCGGCGACGGTGAGGAAGGCGGCGTTGACCGCGAAGCCGATGCCGTACACGGCCGCCGACGTGCCGATCACCGACTGGTAGAGGAACGACGAGGAGGAGACGTACGTCATCAGGGTGGCGAACGTGAGCGACTGGGTCAGCGTGTAGCCGAGGAAGGCGGGCTTGGCGAGGAGACGGCCGAGGTCGGCGTACTCGACCCGGCGGCTCCGCCGCTCGGCCGGGAGCGACTCCCGGATGACCAGGAGCACGACGACGACCTGCAGGACGGCGATCGCGGCGACGATGCCGAGCACCCCGCGCCACGGCACGAACCCGGCGATCGCGCCGCCGATCACCGGGGCCAGGATCGGCGCGATCCCGCTGATCGACATCATGATCGACATCGCCCGAGCGGCCGCGAAGCCGTGGAGTACGTCGGCCACGATCGCCCGCGCCATCACGATCCCCGCCGCGGCGGCGAGCGCCTGGAGGAAGCGGGCCGCGATCAGCAGCTCGACCGTCGGTGCCAGCGCGGCCAGCACACCTGCCGCCGCGGCCACGATCGAGCCGATCAGCAGCGGCTTGAGCCGCCCGAAGCGGTCGGAGATCGGCCCCCAGGCGATCTGCCCGAGCGCGAGCCCGATCAGGAAGGCGGTGAGGGTCAGCTGCACGTTGCTCGCCGCGGCGCCGAGGTCCGTGCCGATCTGCGGGAAGGAGGGTAGGTAGAAGTCGATCGCAAGCGGCGCGGATGCCGAGAGCAGGGCGAGTGCGAGCAAGAGCCGCGGCGGGACTGACGTCACCGAGGAGACCTCCGGAGAGTTTGGTTGAAGAAGACAACCAACCGAACGTCGTAGCCCCGCCGGGCATTCCTCACCAGAGCGTGATGGACCTCTCGAAGATCCCGGTCAGATCCTCTGCCGACGGCTGCTTCGGCGCGGTGGCGAGCAGCCTCTGCTGCTTGAGCGCTCCCTCGACCAGGTCGGGGATGTCGCCGGCCTCGTAGCCGACCGCGCCGATGCCCGCCGGGATCCCGATGTCGCGCATCAGGTCGGCGAGCACCGTGGGGAGCAGGTCCCGCGGTTCCGTCCCCGACTCGTCGACACCGGGAGCCAGCAGCCGGGCCGCGTGCAGGTGCCGCTCGGGCGCCGCGTCGAAGGTGTAGCGGAAGGCCTCCGGAGCGGTCAGCGAGACCGCCATCCCGTGCGGCACCAGCGCCTCGTCCCCGGGGTAGTCCGCCGGGTGGAAGTCCCGCACCCGCCCGGCGATCGGGTAGGCGCACGCGTGCGGGATGTGCACGCCGGCGTTGCCGAAGCCCAGACCGGCGAAGGTCGCCGCGAACGCCATGTCACCACGCGCGAGGGTGTCGCCGCCGTGCGCGACGGCCTGCCGGAACGAGCCGGCCAGCAGCGAGAGTCCCTTCTCCGACCACATGTCGGAGATCGGGTTCGCACCGCAGTACGGGACGCGCTGCGACGGCTCCTTGCGGTCGTAGGAGGTGTAGGGGCGGGCCGTGTAGCTCTCCAGCGCGTGGCACAGGATGTCCATCCCGGACGCGGCGGTCACACCGGCGGGCTGGGTCATCATCAGGTCGGGGTCGACGACGGCCAGCGTGGGCCGCAGGCGCGCGTGCGAGATCCCGGTCTTCACCTTGAGCGAGAGCACGTCGAGCACGCACACGGTCGTCGACTCCGCCCCGGTCCCGGTGGTCGTCGGCACCGCGACCAGCGGCAGCAGCGGCTTCGCGGGGGCGAGACCGCGGCCCACCGGCGCGTTCAGATAGTCCTCCAGCGACCCGTCGTTGGTGGTCAGCAGGTTGACCGCCTTGGCGGTGTCGATGCTCGAGCCACCGCCGACCGCGACGATCGCGTCGAACGGCCCGTTCTCGCGGGCGAACGCGACCGCCGCCCGCATGCTCTCGTCGGTCGGCTCGACATGGACGCCGTCGAAGACGACGCCCGTGACGTCGTACGCCTTCATCTGCTCGGCCACCCGCTGCGGCAGTCCGGTCGCGGAGATGCCGGGATCGGTCACCACCAGCGCCCGGCGGGCGCCCAGCGAGGCGAGGTCGTAGCCGATCTCGGCCGATGCGCCGGTGCCGAACTTGAGCTGCGGGGAGCCGTAGGTGAACACGGTCTCGGGGGTGGCGAGCGTCATGAGCGCACGATATCGGCCGGCTCCCACCTACATCATTGTGCGGAGCGCCCAAACGTCTCGTGAGACACCCGTGGTCTTAAGTCATGTATTTCACTAGACTTTATTCAGATCGAATCGACGTCGTCAGAGGAGACCACGCATGACCATCACCGAAACGTCCCCCGTCAACGAGCTCACCGTCCACAAGGTCGGCGGCCGGATCGGCGCCCGCATCGACGGCGTGACCCTCTCCGGCAACCTCCCGGCCGAGACGATCGCCGAGATCCGGTCCGCGATCCTGGAGAACAAGGTCGTCTTCTTCCGCGGCCAGGACCACCTCGACGACCGCGCGCAGATCGCGTTCGGCGAGCGTCTGGGGCCGCTGACGACCGCCCACCCGACCGTGAACACCGGCAGCGCCCGCGTCCTGACCCTCAAGGCCAACCGCGGTATGGCCGCCAACTCCTGGCACACCGACGTCACCTTCGTCGACCGGCCGCCGGCGTTCTCGATCCTGCGCGGGGCCGAGATCCCCGAGTACGGCGGCAACACCGTCTGGGCCAACACCGCCACCGCCTACGAGAGGCTCCACCCCCAGCTCAAGGCGCTGGTCGACAACCTGTGGGCGGTCCACTCCAACGACTACGACTACGTACGCCCCGACGAGGCTGCGTCCACCGACGACGTGGCCGCGCGCAAGCGCGAGGAGTTCGTCTCGACGATCTACCGGACCGAGCACCCGGCGGTCCGGATCCACCCCGAGACCGGCGAGCGCGCGCTCGTCCTGGGCCACTTCGTCAAGCACTTCAGCGGCCTGAACCAGAAGGAGAGCGCGATCCTCTTCAACCTGCTCCAGGACCGGGTCACCGCCCTGGAGAACACCGTCCGCTGGCACTGGCAGCGGGGCGACGTCGCGATCTGGGACAACCGCGCCACCCAGCACTACGCCGTCGCCGACTTCGACGAGCTGCCGCGCGAGGTGCGGCGGATCACCGTGCAGGGTGACGTACCCGTCTCCATCGAGGGTGAGCACAGCCGGGTGATCGAGGGCTCCGCCGAGGTCTACAACCGCCTCGACGAGCTGATCTCCTGAGCGACGTACGTCCGGGAGGTCAGTCGATGGTGAAGCTGACCTTCCGGGCGACGACGTCGGCCGTCTCGAGCCGCACCTCGACCTCCTCACCGAGCGGGAGGGCCGTCGCGCCGGTGACCCGGGCCTCGATGGCGGGCTCCTCGACGGTGATCGAGCCCTTCTGCTTGTCCTCGTCGTCGACCTCGACGACCACGGCGGCGAAGGTCTCCCCGACCCGCTGGGACAGCAACCCGGCCTCGACCAGGTCGACGACGCCGCGCTCGTAGGCACCGCTGGTGCGCGAGGAGGCGCGCATGGTCTCCGGGAGGGCGGTGAAAGCGCTGGTCACCCAATCGGGAACCGGCTGGTCGGCACACAGCGCCAGGCAGACCTCACCGGCGTAGCGGTCGATCAGCCGGCGCAGCGGCGCCGTCACGTGCATGTACTCGTTCGCCAGCGCCGAGTGCTCGGTCAGCTCGGGGAGCTCACCGTTGAACGAGGCGTACCCGCTCCCGCGCAGCAGCCGGGTGCACGCGATCGCCATCGCGGCGTGCTTGCCGTTCCTGCCGTCCAGCGAGCGGATGAAGTCGGGGTAGAGCATCTCCGCTGGCCACTCCAGGCCGAGCGCGCGAGCCGTGCGGTGCAGTCGCTGGACGTCTCGAGGGTCGGGCTCGGGCAGCGTCCGCAGCAGCCCGACCCGGGCGTAGACCATCAGGTCCGCGGCGGCGAAGCCGGTGAGCAGCGAGATCTGGGCGTTCCAGTTCTCGACGGGCAGCAGGTCGCGGTACTCCAGGGACCAACGATCACCCTCGACCGAGATCTCCTGGTCGCGCAGCGGCAGGTTGACCCCGCCACGAGCGGCCTCGAGGGCGATCCGCTTCTCGCCGATCTCCTTCAGCAGCTGGAGCGACTCGGTGTAGTCGCCGTCGCCGAAGCCCTCGCCGTCGAACATCTTCTGCACGCCGTCATAGGAGAGCTTGGCCCGCGACCTGACCAGCGCCCGCTCGACGAAGGTGTCGGTTCCCTCGCCGGTGGCGTCGAGCTTGTGGGTCCACAGCAGGGCGGGACGTACCTGGTCCGGGAGCAGCGAGGCGGCGTCCTCGGAGAGCACCTTGGGGTGGAGCGGGATCTTCGCGTCGGCGGCGTAGAGCGACTCACCGCGCTTGTTGGCCTCGAGGTCGACCGGGTCGCCGGGCGCCACGAAGGCGGCCACGTCGGCGATCGCGTAGTGCACCACGTAGCCGTCGCCGTCACGCTCCAGGTGGAGCGCCTGGTCGAGGTCCATCGACGTCTCGGGGTCGATCGTGACGAACGGCAGGTCGGTGCGGTCCAGCTCCGGCAGTCCGGGGTCGGCCGCGGCGGCGGCCGCCGCCTCCTCCACCTCCGGCGGGAACTCGGCGGTCACGCCCAGCTCGGCCTGGAGCGCGGCGATCCCGTCGCGGAGCGTGGCGGCGGCGACACCGTTGTCGGCGCTGGCGACCCGGATGATGCGTGCGGAACCCATGGCCAGACTGTAGTGGCTACTTCTTCTTCGAGGCCTTGTACGACTTGTGCAGCGCGGCGGCTTCCTTGCCGAACGCCTTGGGGTTGCCCTTGAAGGCGTCGAACTGCGCCCACAGAGCCTTCCGGGACCCGTGGTGCGCCTTCGCCGACCTGTTGATCTTGGCCAGCGCCTTGCGCTGGGAGGAGGTCAGCGACCGCTTGGCGCGTAGGTGCTCCGAGCGCGCCCTGGACTTCTTCGAGAGGTCCTGGATCATCCAGAACACCCCGAGGATGATGGCCACGAGGAGGAGTCCCCGGAGGTTGGGCCCGGAGATGGGCTCGGCGGCCAAGACGATCATTCTTTGAACGTAGGCTCGCGCGTTGTCGCAGTTCAAAGGCCTATTGAAAGATACCCAATCCTCGATTCGGCCATCCTCGTCCCGGGCGGCACGATAGTCCCCGTGCTGATCCTGCTGCCGCCCTCGGAGGGCAAGACCGCGGCCGTACGCGGCAATCCGCTCGCGCTCGACGACCTCCGCCTCCCGGTGCTCAACCCGGCCCGCGCCAAGGTCATCGACGCACTCGTCGAGCTCTGCACCACACGCCCCGACGATGCCGTCGACATCCTCGGCATCCCGAAGACCCAGCCCGAGCTCGTCACCTTGAACGCCGGACTGCACGATGCCCCCACCGCGCGCGCCGACCGGATCTACACCGGCGTCCTCTACGACGCCCTCTCCCCCGCAACCCTGTCCCCGGCCGCCAAGCGCCGCGCGACCAGCCGGGTCATGGTGACCAGCTCCGTGTTCGGCCTCGTCGGCCTCGCCGACCGCATCCCTGCGTACCGTCTCTCGGGCGACACCACCCTCCCCGGCATCGGCGGCATCCAAGGACACTGGCGCGCCCACCTCGGCGCCGGCCTCACCGAGGCCCTCGGCGACGGCCTGCTCGTGGACCTCCGGTCCGGGACGTACGCGGCGTTCTGGCGCCCCGAGGAGGTCGCCGCCCGCACCGCCACCGTCCGCGTCCTCCACGAGCACAACGGCCAGCGCAAGGTGGTCAGCCACTTCAACAAGGCCACCAAGGGCCGCCTCGTCCGAGCCCTCCTCGAGTCCGGCGCCAACCCCCGGACCCCCACGAAGCTCGCCGACGCCTTCCGCGACCTCGGCTGGACCGTGGAAGAGGGCGCTCCGACGAACAAGGGCTCTCAGCTCGACGTGATCGTCGCCGAGATCTGACCCACCCCGCCCCGGTCGAGCCACTGAGTCCGCCCCGTCGGTCGAGCCACTGAGTCCGCCCCGTCGGTCGAGCCGCCGGAGCCGCTAGGCGGAGGCGTGTCGAGACCAACACGGTCACCTGCCGCGAAACTGTCGGTGGTCGCGCCCAGAATCGGGTCATGCCTTACATGTACATACTCCGCTGCCGCGATCACATGCTCTACGTCGGAAGCACCCACGACCTGGAGAGACGCATCGCCGAGCACAACGC
>NZ_JBHVGB010000144.1:0-16484 GCF_042801335.1 Nocardioides sp. NPDC057577
GTCGAGACCAACACATCAGCCTCCGCGAAACGACCTGAACCAAGGACCTGAATGACACTCGACGTCGTCACCCTGCTCACCGAGATCGCTGACATCGGGCGTGACCCGGTGCGTGGTGGCTACTCCCGGCATGTCTACGAGCCGGCCGAGCTGGAGCTGCGCGAGTGGTTCCGGCGTACCTCCGCAGGCCTCGGGCTCGAGGTCGAGACCGACCGCAACGGCAACATCTGGGCCCACTGGGGTCCGCGCGGGGACGGGACGATCGCGATCGGGTCCCACCTCGACTCGGTGCCGGGCGGGGGCGCCTACGACGGCCCGCTCGGCGTCGCCTCCTCCCTCGCCGCCGTCTCGGCGCTGATGGAGGAGGGCTTCATGCCGGCTCGGCCGGTGACGGTCGCCGCGTTCGGCGAGGAGGAGGGATCCCGGTTCGGCATCGCGTGTCTCGGGTCGAAGCTGATGACCGGAGCGCTCCCCGGCGCGAAGGTCGCCGCGCTGGTCGACGAGGCCGGGGTGACGTACGCCGAGGCCTGCCGGGCCGACAGGATCGACCCGGCCGGGCTCGGCCGTGACGAGGAGCGGCTGGCGAGCCTGGCGGCCTTCGTCGAGCTCCACGTCGAGCAGGGCATCGGTCTCGCCGATCTCGAGGCGCCGGTCGCGGTGGCCTCCTCGATCCTGGCCCACGGGCGCTGGAGGCTGGTCTTCTCCGGCGAGGGCAACCACGCCGGGGCGACCCGGATGCGGGACCGTCGCGACCCGGTCGCCGCGATGGCCGCCGCGGTCCTGGCGGCCCAGCGCATCGCGTCGGCCCACGACGGTGCCGACTCCGCCCGGGCCACGATCGGCCGCCTCGTTCCGATCCCGGGCGGCACCAACGTCATCGCCTCCCGAGTGGATGCCTGGCTCGACGTACGCGGCGACACCGACCCGCAGACCCGAGCCCTCCTCGAGGAGATCCTGAGCGCGTCCCACGCGGCCGCGCAGGAGCACGGTTGCACCCTGGAGGTGACCGAGGAATCCTACGTCTCCACCGTCAACTTCGACCCTGACCTGCAACAACGCCTCGTCGGTGCGCTGGGCGGGGTCCCCGTGCTCGCCACCGGCGCCGGCCACGACGCCGGCATCCTCGCCGCTGAGGTCCCCACCGCGATGCTCTTCACCCGCAACCCCACCGGCGTCTCCCACTCCCCCTACGAGACCGCCACCGACGAGGACTGCCGCGCCGGGGCGAAGGCGCTGACCGAGATCGTCCGACTGCTGGCGAGCGAGCCCCGCGGATGACCCGGATCCATGCCGAGCGGGCTCTGGTCGAGGGCCGCGAGCTCACCGGCGTCGTGATCGAGGTGGCCGAGGGCCGCATCACCGCGATCACCCGGGGCGGGAGCACCGAGCCCGCCGACCTCCGTCTCGGCACCGTGCTCGCCGGCTCCGGCAACGCCCACTCCCACGCGTTCCACCGCGCCCTGCGCGGCAGGACGCACGACCAAGGAGGTGACTTCTGGCGCTGGCGCGAGCAGATGTACGCCGTCGCCGACCGCCTCACCCCCGACTCCTACGAACGCCTGGCCGAGGCGGTCTTCGCCGAGATGCTGGTGACCGGCTGGACCACCGTCGCGGAGTTCCACTACGTCCACCACCGCCCCGACGGGACGCCCTACGAGGACCCCAACGCGTTCGGCCTCGCGCTCGCCAGGGCGGCCGACAGCGTCGGCATCCGGCTGACGCTCCTCGACACCCTCTACCTGACCAGCGGGCCGGGCAAGCAGCTTCTGCCGGAGCAGCGACGCTTCGGCGACGGCACCGCCGAGGCCTGGCTCGAGCGCTGGCACCGGCTCCACGAGACGGAGCAGACCGTCGGCGCGGCCATCCACTCCGTCCGCGCCGTCTCTCCCGACGACATCGCGTTCGTCGCCGAGAGACTGCCCGCCGATGCGCCCCTCCATGTCCATCTCTCCGAGCAGCCCGCGGAGAACGAGCAGTCACTGGCGAGCTACGGCCGGACGCCCACCCAGGTCCTCGCCGACGCCGGCGCCCTCTCGCCGCGCACCTGGCTGGTCCACGCGACCCACCTGACCGACGACGACATGGCGCTGATCGCCGGATCCGGTGCGGGCGTGGTGATGTGCCCGACCACCGAGGCCGACCTCGGTGACGGCATCGGCCCCGCGCGCGAGCTCGCCGAGGCAGGAGTGCGGATCGCGCTCGGCTCCGACCAGAACGCCGTCATCGACCCGTGGCTCGAGGTGCGCGGTCTGGAGGCTGGCGAACGGCTCCGCAGCCGGCAGCGCGGACGTTTCTCACCCGGCGACCTCGAAACCGCCCGCACGAGCGCCGGCTACGCCGCCTCCGGCATCCCCGGCGGCCTCCGGGTCGGGGCCTGCGCCGACCTGGTCGAGCTCGACCCCGATTCCGTACGCACCACCGGAGCCGCCCTCGACCAGCTCGCCCTGGTGGCCACCGCCACCGACGTGACCACGGTCGTCGTCGGCGGGCGCGTCGTGGCCGAGGGCGGCCGCCTGGCCGACGGCCGTGACCCGGCGTTCCTGCTGACCGAAGCGCTGAAGGAGCTCAGATGAGCCTGCTGCTGACGAACATCGGCGAGCTGACCACCCACACCGACGAGCACGGCACCCTCCAGGATGCGGCGCTGGTGATCGAGGACGGCCGCGTCGCCTGGATCGGCCCCGCCGACCGGGCTCCCGCCGCCGACACCCGCGAGGACCTCGAGGGCCGCGCGGTGCTCCCGGGCTGGGTCGACTCCCACACCCACCTGGTCTCGATGGGCGACCGGGCCGAGGAGTTCGTCGACCGGATGGCCGGCCGGCCCTACGAAGCCGGCGGGATCATGCGTACGGTCGACGCCACCCGCGCCGCCACCGACGACGACCTCCAGGCTCGGGCGCGCAGGCTGCGGGGTGAGGCGTTCCGCGGCGGCACGACGACGATCGAGGCCAAGACCGGCTACGGCCTCGACGTCGAGACCGAGCATCGCCTGGCCAGGGTCAGCGCCGAGCACGCCGAGGTGGTCACCTACCTCGGCGCTCACGTCGTGCCCGCGGGCGCCGACCGCCGCGCCTACATCGACCTCGTGACCGGCCCGATGCTGGCAGCCGTCGCCCCCCATGCGACCTTCATCGACGTCTTCTGCGAGACGGGCGCGTTCGACGTGGAGGAGTCCCGCGAGATCCTCCGGGCCGGCCGTGATGCCGGGCTCGGGCTCAAGGTCCACGGCAACCAGCTCGGTGAGTCCGGCGGGGTCCAGCTGGCCGTCGAGCTGGGCGCGCGGAGCGTCGACCACTGCAACCACCTGAGCGCGAAGGACGTCGAGGCGCTCGCCGGCTCCGACACGGTCGCCACCATCCTGCCCGCCTGCGACCTCTCCACCCGCGAGCCGTTCCCGCCCGCTCGCGACCTGGTCGATGCCGGCGCCACGATCGCGATCGCCTCCAACTGCAACCCCGGCTCGTCGTTCACGACCTCGATGGGGTTCTGCGTCGCCACCGCCGTCCTCCAGCAGCGCCTGACCTTCGAGGAGGCCCTGTGGGCGGCGACGGTCGGCGGCGCCACGGCGCTCGGCCTCGACGACTCGACGGGACGGATCAGCGAGGGTGGCCGCGCCGATCTGCAGGCGCTCGATGCCCCCACCGCCAAGCACCTGGCCTACCGCCCCGGGGTTCCCCTCACCCACAAGGTCTGGAGCAGGGGAAACCCGGTGTGACTCAGCCGCGCCGCTTGCCGATCACGACCAGGTAGCGGCAGGGCGCGTCGGTCGGGTTGACGAAGACGCAGTCGGCAGGCGGCCCCAGCTGCAGGCAGTCACCCGCGTCGAGCTCGTGGACGAGGTCACCCTCGACGAACCGCAGATGCCCCGAGAGAACCCAGATCTGCTGCTCCTTGAAGTGGTACGCCGAGGCGGGCGACGCCACCGACGCACCGGCCGGGAACTCCACCTCGACCAGCTCCAGGATCCCGCGCGCGGGCGGTGAGACAGCGCGGCGTACGTAGCCGGTCTCGGGATCCGTCCACTCGGTCTGCTCCGAGCGCCGGGCCACGCGCACGGCATCCCCCTCGGCCCTCGCGATCAGCTCGGACAGGGTCAGCTCCAGCGCCCCGGAGAGGCGGGTGAGCAGGACCGCGGTCGGCTGTGCCTCGCCCCGCTCGATCTTCGAGATCATCGCTCGGGAGACCCCGGACGCCTCCGCGAGGCCCGCGACGGTCATCCCGAGCGACTCCCGCGCCGACCTGATGTTGGACGCCAGGGCCTCACCGAACTTGTCACTATCGTCAGCCACGCGACTACTATAGGAGACATGCCTTCTGCCTGGACCATTCGCCACGCGACGCCCGCGGACGCGGCCGCCTGCGCGGCGATCTATGAGCCGTACGTCCGCGACACCGTCATCTCCTTCGAGACCGAACCGCCGTCGACCGAGGAGATGGCCGACCGCATCAGGGCGGCCCAGAAGGAGCACGCCTGGCTCGTCCTGGAGATCGAGGGCGAAACCGGCCCGCAGGTCCTCGGCTACGCGTACGCCACCCAGCACCGCACCCGCGCCGCCTACCGCTGGGCCTGCGACGTGAGCATCTATCTCGACCAGGACCGGCGCGGAAACGGCGCCGGCAAGGCCCTGTACGCGGCCCTCTTCCCGGTCCTGAAAGAGCGCGGCTACCACCGGGCGCTGGCCGGGATCGCGATCCCGAACGATGCCAGCATCGGGATCCATCGCTCCTTCGGGTTCACCGAGGTCGGGACGTACCGCCGGATCGGGTGGAAGTTCGACGCCTGGCATGACGTCACCTGGATGCAGCTCGATCTCTAGCGTGCGGCCGATGATCTCCGGCGCGAAGGGCCACCTGACCTGCTAGCCCTTCGACAGCGACGACCGTAATGTGGCCAGCATGCCGACGCTCAGCTCGAGGTCAAGACGACGCTGGACGCGGCTCTTGATACTCGTCGCCGCCGTCGTGATCGCGGTCGTGATCATCGACAGGGTCGGCAAAGTCGACTGGCCCGCGGTCTGGGACGGATTGAGCCATCTGACTTGGTGGCAGCCACTGATCCTGCTGATGATGGTTGCCGCACGCCAGCTGCTCAAGGCCAGCCCGCTGCATTTCTACATCGAGAACGTGTCGCTGGGTCGCGCGACGCAGAACGATCTCGGCGCCATTCTGATGGCGACGATTGCCCCGGCACCTGCCGACTATGCGATGCGGGTGGCGATGTTCACCTCGTGGGGGGTCTCGGCGGCCCGCGGTCTGGCGGGCGCGACCATGAACACCGTGACCGTGATGATGGTGCGGTTCGCGCTGCCGCTGGTCGGCTTCATCATGCTCGTGATGATCGGCGGCGACTTCTCCTATCGCTGGGCCGACCTGCTCAGCCTGCTGATCTCCGCCGCGATTGCTGCATGTGTGGTGGTCGTGCTCCACAGCGATGCGCTCGCGCGCGCTTTTGGGATCCACGCCGGCCGGATCGTCGGCAGGATTCGGCACAGCGTCGACCCCGAACGCTGGGCGCAGAGCTGCATCGACTTCCGGGGCCACATCTCCGCTCGCGTCCGCTACGGCTTCCCGCGGTCGCTGGTCGGGGTCGTCGCAATGGTGCTGGCCGACCTGGTCATCGTGGTGTCCTGCCTGCGGTTCGTGGGCGTGTCCGCCGCCGAGGTCGGGGTCGTCGACATCGCCATCGCCTACAGCTTCGCGTTTCCACTGACGATCCTGCCCTTCAGCGGCATCGCGATCGTCGACTCACTCATCATCGCCGCACTGGTCCAGAGCGGCGGACATGCCGTGGAGGCCCCGGCGCTCGCGGCCCTCGTCATCTGGCGGGTCTACACCCTGGGCGTCCCGGCGCTCGCGGGGCTGGTGGCCATCGGGCTGTGGCGGCGCACGACCCGGCGCCCGGCGACGGATGCCGCCCTCGCCGGGCACGAGCCCGAGTCGCCCTGACCACCGCACCGTCGGCTTCCGCACCCATCGGACCCGGCGCAGCCCCCACGCGAGGAGTTTCGCTGCGGATGCGTCAGTGCTCGCCGCGGCGCCTGCGCGCCACGACCCCGAACCTGGCACCGCAGAGGAGCAGCAGAGCCGCCACCAGCAGCCCGGCGCCCAGCACCGAATCCTGCTCGTAGCCTCAGAGCAGGAGTGCGAAGAGCCCCGAGTCAGTGACTCGGGGCTCTTCCTGCGTGGTACCCCCGACCGGATTTGAACCGGCGTTACCGCCGTGAGAGGGCGACGTCCTAGGCCGCTAGACGACGGGGGCTTGCAGCGGGTGAAACCTTAGCGAACCGCTTCGGTGACTCCCAAATCCTCCGGAGAGGATCCGCTGGGCTACTAGGACTCGAACCTAGAATAACTGGACCAGAACCAGTCGTGTTGCCAATTACACCATAGCCCATCGCCTTGCTCGACTTAGCTTCACAAGGACGATTCGGCCCTCAGGATTTCTCCCTCGAACCGAGAGTGAACATTACCGGCGAGGCCCCCGGGCGACGAAATCGGCACGCCCTTCGGCCCACTTCACGTGCTCTTCGTCGTGGTCGAGAGACCCACCGACCGCGCAGCCCACACGGTGAGCGCCAGGAAGACGCCTGACTGGACCAGGGTGACCGGGATCCGCCACCACGACCCTTCGGTGGTGTTGAGCACCGTCGAGATGTCGCCGAAGGCCACCGCCATGCCGAGGCTGACGAAGTTGTTGAGGACATGCATCGCGATGCCCGCCTCGATGCCCCCGGTGGCGATGACACAGATGCCGGCGACGATGCCGAAGGCGAACCGGTCCAGGAACAGCGGCAGGTCCTGGGAGCCGTGGGCGAAGGCGAACAGGAGCGCGGTGATCGTCACCGAGACGGTCCGGGCGCCCGCCATCCCGCCGAAGAGCGACCCGAAGGTCTGGAAGATGTAGCCGCGAAAGAGGTATTCCTCCCCCGCCGCCTGCAGCGGGGTGAGGAGCACGATCACGAGCACGAAGTCGCGCATGGTGCTCGTGTAGGGGTTGAGCGTGCTGGGGCCGAGGTCGTCGCCCGGGATCGGCAGCCGGGAGGCGACGATGACGGTGACCACCATGGTGATCGCGGCGATCCCGAGACACTGCAGCAGCCACGACCAGCGGATCCGTCGCTCGACCGAGGCCAGCCAGCCCGGCCGCAGACCGTGCAGCGCCCAGCACAGGAGCATCGCCGCCGGGATCGCCCCGGCCAACGACAACAGCAGGAACGCCAGCGACTCCGGGGTGACGACCTCAACGTCGGCGACCGCTGGCATCGCGGTGGCTACGTCGTTGCCGGTGAGCCTGAAGAAGAGCTCGAACCCGACAAGCACCACCGCCGGCGAGACGAAGAAGACACACAGTCCGATCAGGATGAGTCCGATCAGAGGTCGCCCCCAGCCGCTGCGCCCGCTGCGCTGCACCTGGTAGTACGCCAGTCCCGAGGGCGGCTCCATGACCGTGCTCATCCTGCCCGTCCTGCCACGTTCAGCCCTTCCCGAGAACCGCCTTCAGGCGGCCCAGCGTACGCTCCCGACCGAGCAGCTCGATGGATTCGAACAGTGGCGGGCTGATCCGCTTGCCCGTCACCGCGACCCGCACCGGGCCGTACGCCTTGCGCGGCTTGAGCCCGAGACCATCGATCAGGGCCGCGGTCAGCGCGTCCTGGATCTCGGCCGTCGACCATGTGTGGAGACCCACGAGCGCGTCGCGCGAAGCCCGGACGACGCCCAGGCCCTCCTCGTCGAGCAGCTTGGCGGCGTCCTCCTCGTCGAGCGCGAAGTCTGCCTCCGGTACGAAGAGGAAGCGCAGCATGTCGGAGGCCTCGCCGAGCTTGTTGATCCGCTCGGCGACCAGCGGCATCGCGGCCTCGAGCATCTGCGCGTCGGCGTCGTGCACCGGGTCGCCGATGACGCCGTCGGCCTTGAGGTAGGGAATCACCCGGTGGGTGATCTCCTCGACCGGCAGCAGCCGCATGTGGGAGGCGTTGATCGCCTCCGCCTTCTTGACGTCGAAGCGGGCCGGGTTCTTGACCACGTCGTGGATCTCGAAGGCCTCGACCATCTCCTCCATGGTGAAGATGTCGCGGTCGGCCGCGATCGCCCAGCCGAGCAGCGCCACGTAGTTGAGCAGCCCCTCGGGCAGGAACCCCTCCTCGCGGTACTTCAGCGCGTGCGCCTCCGGGTCGCGCTTGGAGAGCTTCTTGTTGCCCTGGCCCATGACGTAGGGCAGGTGGCCGAACGCGGGAGCACGCTCGGCCAGGCCGACCTCGACGAACGCGTCGAAGAGCGCGATCTGCCGAGGGGTCGAGGAGAGCAGGTCCTCGCCGCGGAAGACGTGGGTGATGTTCATGGTGGCGTCGTCGACCGGCGCCGTGAGCGTGTAGAGCGGGTCTCCGTTGGCACGCGCGAGCGCGTAGTCGGGGACGTGCTTGGTCTCGAAGGTCACCTCGCCGCGGACGAGGTCGTCGAAGGTGATCGAGCCCTTGGGCATGCGGAACCGCGGGACCGAGGAACGGCCCTCGGCCTCGTACGCCTTGATCTGGTCCTCGCTCAGGTCACGGCAGTGGTTGTCGTACCCCTGCGCCGGCGCCTCGCCCTTGATCCCCTCGGCCTTCGCGGCCTTGTAGGCGGCCAGGCGCTGCTCGTAGCGGGCGGTGGTCTCCTCGCCGGTGCAGTAGCACTCGTAGACATGGGAGGAGGCGCGCAGACGACCGAGCGCGTCGGCGTAGATCTCCGAGCGCTCCGACTGGCGGTAGGGGCCGTAGGGCCCGCCGACCTCGACGCCCTCGTCCCAGTCGAGACCGAGCCAGCGCATCAGGTCGATGAGCCCGTCGTAGGACTCCTGGGTGTTGCGGGCCTTGTCGGTGTCCTCGATGCGGAAGACGAAGGTGCCACCGTGGTGGCGCGCGAAGGCCCAGTTGAACAGGGCGGTCCGGACCAGACCCACGTGGGGTGAGCCGGTCGGGCTGGGCGCCATCCGGACGCGGTAGTTCTTCGGGTCGAGGGTCCCGGTCAAATCATTGCCAGTCAACGCTGTGCCACCTTGTTCGTCAGAGCTCCGAGCCCCTCGACGAAGATCTCGATCTCGTCGCCGGGCTCCATGGGGCCGACACCCTCGGGGGTGCCGGTGAGGATCACATCGCCCGGCAGCAGCGTCATGACGCTGCTGATGTGGGCGATCAGCTTCGGGATGTCGTGGACGAGGTCCTTCGTGGACCCGTCCTGGACGACATCCCCGTTGAGGAAGGTCTGGATACGTACGCCGGCGGCGAGCTGCTCCGGCTCGACGTCGGTCTCGATCCAGGGACCGAGCGGGCAGAAGGTGTCGTAGCCCTTCGCCTGGGAGAAGTGCTTGAGCCGCCGCTGGACGTCGCGCGCGGTGACGTCGTTGGCGACCGTCATCCCGTAGATGACGTCCTTCACCTTCGCCTCCGGGACGTCGCGGCAGATCCGGCCGATCACGATCGCGAGCTCGCCCTCGAAGTGGAGGTCCTCGACGTTGCTCGGTCGCTGGATCGTGTCGCCGGGGCCGCAGACCGCGGTGTTGGGCTTGATGAAGAAGAGCGGCTCGGCCGGAACCTCGTTGCCGAGCTCGGCCGCGTGCTTGGCGTAGTTGCGGGCGACCGCGACCACCTTGCTGCGCGGGATCACCGGCGCGAGCAGCTTGACGTCTTCGAACTTGTGGACCTGGTCGGTGATGTTGACCCCGGAGAACAGCGGGTCGCCCTGGAGCGCGACGACGGTCGCGTCCTCGCTGAGCTGGCCGTAGCCGTCGAGGTCCCCCATGACGACGCCGAACTGGGGCTCGCCACCCTTGGTCGTGAATCTGGCGATGCGCACGTGCTGAGCCTATCCGGACCCGTCGCCACGATTCACTTCACTATGCGCTGCCTTCGTAGGCTTGTACGTCGTGGAGGTGCTGTCGCGTTCGGAGTGGACCGCTCGCGCGGACGCCCACCGCGCGCGTCTGGCGCCCTACGTCGAGCCGCATCTCGCCCGCCGCGGCGCCCGGGTCAAGCACCCGGTCAACGACTTCCTGTTCACCTACTACTCCTACCGGCCCGCCCAGCTGCTGCGCTGGCACCCGGGGTTCGGGGTGACGCTGTCGGACGCTTCGGAGTACGCGTCGTTGCGCGGCTACGCCGACGGCACCGTCTCGGCCGGCTTCCTCGCCGACAAGCGCCTGTTGATCGAGACGCTCCTGAAGCTGCTTCGGGCCACCTCTGGTCGTGAGGGCAACTTCGGCTGCTTCGGCCTCCACGAGTGGGCGATGGTCTACCGGCTGACCCCGGAGCAGGTACGCCACGCCGACTGGCCGCTGCGCCTCGGTGCCGCCGGCACCGACCGCGTGGTCGAGTCCCACCGCATCGCCTGCAGCCACTTCGACGCGTACCGCTTCTTCACTCCCCCGGCTCTGCCGCTCAACACGCTCTCCCCGCGATCGGACGACCGCTCTGCCTTCGAGCAGCCGGGGTGCCTGCACGGCAACATGGACCTCTACAAGCACGCCTTCCGGCTCTCGCCGCTGGTCTCCTCCGACCTCGTCGCCGACTGCTTCGAGCTCGCCTGGGACATCCGCACGATGGACATGAAGGCCGCCCCCTACGACCTCGCCGAGCTCGACCTCGACCCGATCCGCATCGAGACCGCCGCAGGGAAGCAGGAGTACGCCGCCGCCCAGCGCGCCTTCGCCGAGCGCGCCGCCCCGCTCCGGGAGCGGCTGATCGCCGAGTGCGAACGGCTCGTGTCAGAGCTCGGCTGAGCTGCCGAGGATCCCTGCCTGGAGCTCGACGGCGGTGGTGACGCGCTCGACGTCGCCGGTGGCGAGCAGGTCGAGGAGGGCGCCGCGCAGGGTGGCGAGGGCGAGGGTGCGGCGGACGAGGCCGTGCTCGGTGGTCTGCTCGGACTCCGGCTGGCAGGCGGCGAGGACGGCGAGCCAGTCGTTGACGGTCGACTCGGCGAAGCCGGCCCAGGGGCCGTCGGGCTCGACCAGGGAGCGCGCGTACGCCTCGGCCCACAGGCGTAGGAGCGGGCGGTGGTCCTCGGCGGCGAGCCAGGTCCAGACGTGTCTGGTCGCCTCGGGCAGGCCGGTGGCTGCGCCGTTCAGGGGCTCGATCATCGCCAGCTCGTCGGATCGCGCGCGGGCCAGCAGCGCCTTGACCAGCCCGTCCTTGTTGCCGAACAGGAACATCAGCACGCGCGGGCTCGAGCCGATCGCGGCGGCCACCGGGCGCAGCGAGAGATCGGCGAGACCGTGCTCGAGGGCATAGGCGTAGGCAGCCTCGAGCAGCTCGGTCTTGCGGGCCGAAGGAGTTGGCTCCGGTGTGCTCATGGGCCTAGCATAACTCCTACTGAAACAGTCGTGTCAGTAGGAGGCAAGATGACACACACAGAGCGAGGCGCGCGGGTGAACGTCCGCCGCGCCGACCGTCCCGGCGACCTGGGCTGGATGGTGATGACCCACGGCGAGATCTATGCCGAGCAGTTCGGCTGGACCACCGAGTTCGAGGCGCTGGTCGCCCGGATCGTGGCCGACTTCGCCGCCGACCATGACCCCGCGAGGGAGGCTGCCTGGATCGCCGAGGTCGACGGCCGGCGCGCCGGCTGCATCCTCTTGGTCTCCGGCGAGCAGCCCGGCGTCGCCAAGCTGCGGATCCTGCTGGTCACCGCCGCGGCCCGGGGCCACGGGGTGGGCTCGCGCCTGGTCGAGGCGTGCCTCGACTTCGCCCGCTCGACGGGATATCAGCAGGTCACCCTGTGGACCAACGACATCCTGGCCTCCGCTCGCCGGATCTACGAGGCGTACGGCTTCGTCCTCTCCGACGAGGAGAAGCACCACAGCTTCGGCCACGACCTCGTCGGCCAGACCTGGACCCTCGATCTGCGCGCCTGAGCCACTGCGTAACAGACGTCACACGCGGTGTGCGCTGCTCCCGCCGTGACCTCGATCGGCGGGATACGTTGATCCCACAATGGCCATCCTTCCCCACCCCCGAAAAGCTGCCGCTTCGATCGCCACCACGGTCGGCGCCGCGGCGGGGAACGTCGCGCACTCGCTGCTCTATGGCGGGCTCGCCGACCTGCGGCCGATGCCGCGTACGTTGATCGACGACGGCACCCGGCGCGAGCTCTACCACTACCGGCCGGCGGCGGGCGAGACTCCCGAGGGCGACCCGGTGCTGCTGGTCACGCCGCTCGCGGCCCCGGCGATCTGCTACGACCTGCGGCGCGGCTGCTCGGTCGTCGAGCACCTGGTGGGGACGGACCGGCCGACCTATCTGGTCGAGTACGGCGAGGTGAACTTCGCCGACCGCAGCCTCGGCATCGAGCACTGGATCGCGCACGTCGTGCCGGAGGCGATCCGGTCGGTCTCCGAGCACGCGGGCGGGCGACCGGTGCACGTGGTCGGCTGGTCGCTGGGCGGGATCTTCACGATGCTCGCCGCCGCCGACTCCCCCGACCTCCCGATCGCCTCGCTGGCGGTGCTCGGCTCGCCCTGCGACGTACGTCAGGTGCCGTTGATCGCGCCGCTGCGGCCGCTGCTCAACCTGCCGCCGGGCAACCTGGTCACCACGGCCTACCAGGCCTTCGGGGGCGCCCCGAAGCCGCTGGTCAGGTGGGCTTTCCAGATCTCCTCGGTCGACAAGATGTTCACCAAGCCGGTCGCGAAGCTGTCCAACCTGGCCGACCGTGAGTTCCTCGCCCAGCTCGAGGCGGTCGACCGGTTCACCGACAACATCATCGCCTACCCGGGGCGTACGTTCGGGCAGCTCTATCACCACTTCTTCCGAACGAATGCGCTGTTCAGCGGGCAGATCGACCTCAGCGACGACCACTCCGTCTACCTGCGCGACGTCAAGCAGCCCACGCTCGTCGTCGCCGGTGCCAACGACGGTATCGGCCCCGTCGCCGCCGTCCGGCCGCTGGTCGACCTGCTCACCGGCGCCGAGGAGCTCCGCTTCGAGATCGTCCCCGGCGGCCATCTCGGCCTCCTCACCGGCCGCGCCGCCCGGGACAACACCTGGCCCCTGCTCGACGAGTGGTTCACCCAGCACGACTGAGTTGTCGGTGGCGGGGTTGTCGGTGGCGGGTGGCAGGGTGTGCGCCATGCCAAACCCACCCGCCGAGGCGACCGACGAGCACTTCCGCAACGAGGACTGGTACGCGGCCGAGCTCACCGGGGCTCGGTTCGTCGACTGCGTCTTCACCGATGTCGATCTCACCGAGGCGACGACGTCGGCGGCGCTCTTCGAGAACTGCACCTTCCACGGCGGCCGGTTCAACGCCTCCACCCATGTCGGCTCGGCGTTCGTCGGCTGTGACTTCCGGCGTACGAACTTCTTCGACTCGACCTTCGAGGGCTGCAAGCTCAGCGGGAGCGAGTTCTCGGGCTGCACGCTGCGGCCGCTGAAGGTGAGCGGCGGCGTCTGGCGCGGGGTCTCGCTGCGCGGCGCCAACCTGGCCCGGCTCGACCTGTCCGGCCTGGACCTGCGCGACGCCGACCTGTCCCTGGCCGACCTCACCGACGCGGTCCTGCGAGACACCCGCCTCGACGGAGCGACGCTCCAGGAGACGACGCTGCACAGCGCCGATCTCCGCGGCGCCGATCTCGACCGCGTCGATCTCACCGTGGCGTCGCTGCGCGCCACGAAGCTCGACCTCGCCGGCGCCGTGATGCTCGCCGAGCTGCACGGCGCGGAGGTCGACGCCCTCAGCGCCGGCGACTGACCTGCCGAGGCGTCACCCCGGTCGCCCGAAGCGTCACTGCCGTCGGCCGAGACGGCATGCCGGTGACCTCTCGGCCGACGCCAGCGACCTCTCGGCCGACGCGAGTGACGCCTCGGCGGCGGGTTGTCAGCTGTTCGAGGAGGCCTCGCGGACGACCTTGGCCATCGAGATCCCGGCAGCGATCAGGCCCAGACCGGTGACGAAGTCGTCGGTGTCGCGTACGTCGTCCTCGATGGCGCCCGCGGCGGCGGCCTGGAGGTGGGTCTGCTCGTCGACGGCGTGGCCGTAGACGAAGTGGAGCAGGGTGCGGGCGGCGACGGGGGCGAGATCGCCCAGACCGCCGTCGCTCAGCGCCGCGACGAGGTCGTCGTGGGGCTGGGTCGCGCCCAGCCCGAAGGCCCAGACCGTGGCGACGACCTCGGCGCCGTCGCGATAGGCGAGCAGCGAGTCGCGCAGATCGGTGCAGATGCCGGTGACGCGTACGTCCCAGGCTCCCGACGGCTCGTGCCGGCCGCGGAGCAGGATCTCGTCGGCCACCGCGGCCAGCAGGGACTGCTTGTTCGCGAAGTGGTGGTAGAGCGCGCTGGGGCGTACGCCGAGCTCGGCGCCCAGACGGCGCATCGTCAGGTCGGCGAGACCGTAGTCGTCGAGGACCTGCAGCGCACGGGCGACGACGTCCTCACGGCGGTATCGCATGTTGCTCCCAGGGGCCGGGTGATGGGACGAAGTGGACGAAGACGTACGTCGACCTTAACCTGAACACCGTTCACCTGACCAAGGTTCAGGTCTGAGTACGCAGGAGCGAGTATGACCGAGTCCCCCACGACCACCGACGAGACCCCGGCGACCAGGTCGTCGCGGCTCGACACCACCGACCTCGCACTGATCGCCGCGTTCGCGGCCCTGATCGCGGTCTGCTCCTACCTCGCCGCCATCCCGATGGGCGGCGCCGGCGTACCGCTGACGCTGCAGGGCTTCGCGCTCCTGCTGACCGGCGCCCTGCTGGGCCCGCTGCGCGGCACCGCCGCCGTGGTGCTCTACCTGCTCCTCGGCGTCGCCGGCCTCCCCGTCTTCGCCGGCCATGCCGCCGGGCCCGGTGTCTTCGTCGGCGTGACCGGCGGCTACCTGTGGTCCTTCCCGCTCATGGTGCTCGCCGTCGGCCTGCTGGTGAAGTACGTCCTGCGTACCCGACGGACCAACCCCCTTCTCGTCTTCGCCGCCTGTGTCGTCGGCGTCGTGATCAACCACGTCGGCGGCATCATCGGGATGGCCATCGTGCTCCACGTCAGCCTGCTCGAGGCGGCGGCGTTCGACGCCCCCTACTGGATCGGCGACCTGATCAAGGCCGCCGTCGCCGCGGTCGTCGCCTCCCAGGTCCACCGCGCCTTCCCGAAGCTGCTCGCCCGACGTGCCTGAGATCCGCTTCGAGGCCGCCGAGGTCCGGGTCGAGTCCCCGGATCTCGGCGGCGAGCGCACCATCCTGCAGCCCACCACCCTGACCCTGACCGAGCAGCGGATCGGGATCGTCGGGAGCAACGGCTCCGGCAAGTCGACCCTCGCTCGGATGATCAACGGCCTGGTCGCACCCAGCGCGGGGAGCGTCTCCGTCGGCGGCCTCGACGTGGCCCGCAAGGGCGCCGCCGTACGCCGGCGTGTCGGGTTCACGTTCACCGACCCCGCCGCCCAGCTGGTGATGCCGACCTGCGTCGAGGACGTCGAGCTGTCGTTGCGCCGGACGGTGAAGGATCGCGTACGCCGCCGGGAGCTCGCCCTCGAGACCCTGGCCCGCTTCGGCCTGGCCGAGCGTGCCGAGGTGAGCGTCCATGCCCTGTCCGGGGGCCAGCGGCAGCTGCTCGCCCTGGCCGGCGTGCTCGCCACCTCACCGGACGTGCTGGTCACCGACGAGCCGACCACACTCCTCGATCTGCGCAACACCCGCATGGTCGGCGACCTGCTCTTCTCACTGCCCCAGCAGCTGGTCCTCGTCACCCACGACCTCGACCTCGTACGCCGCTGCGACCGCGTCCTCGTCGTCGAGGACGGCCGGGTCTGCTACGAGGGCGACGCCGACGCCGCCGTCAAGCACTACGTCAGGACGGTCGAGGCGTGAGCATGACCGTCGGGCTCTACCGCCCGGGCGACACCGTGCTGCACCGGCTTCCGGTGGGCGCCAAGCTGCTCGGGCTGGCCGTGCTCAGCGTGGCCATCGTGGCGCTGCGCGGGCCGCGCATCGCGGTCGGGTTCCTCGTGGTCGCCGTCGTGTTCGCGCTCATCGGCCGGCTCGACCTGTCCGCGACCGCGCGGGCGCTGCGCGCCGTGCTGGTCATCGCCGTGCTCGTCGCACTGCTCCAGTGGTGGCTGTTCACCTTCGACCGGGCGCTGGAGTCCCTGCTCGACCTCGTCTCGCTCGCCCTGCTGGCCCTCACCCTGACCGTGACCACACCGACGACCGAGACCCTCGACGCCGTCGTCCGCTGGATCGGCCCGCTCCGCCGCGTCGGGCTCGACCCCGAGCGGGTCGCGCTCACGATCGCGATGGCCATCCAGGCCCTCCCCGGCACCCTCGCGCTGGGCGTCGAGACCCGCGACGCCGCCCGGGCCCGCGGCCTCGGCCGGTCCCCCAGGGCGTACCTCACGCCCTTTGTCATCCGCGTCGTCGCCCGCGCCCATGAGACCGGTGACGCCCTCAAGGCCCGCGGCCTCGGCGACTGACCCCAGCCGAGGCGTCACCCCGGTCGGCCGAAGCGTCACTCCGGTCGGCCGAGTTG
>NZ_JBHVGB010000145.1:0-16466 GCF_042801335.1 Nocardioides sp. NPDC057577
AGTCAATGCGCTGCGCCACACCCAGGCCGCCGCCCCGATAGCCAGCCAAATCCTTTCTCGACGGGCCCCGGTGTCAAGGACCGCGAAGCGGCCGGCGAAGCCGGCGGCCGCAGGCCGTCCTTTACTCCGGGGTCTGTCGAGAAGACCCTCAAAGCAAGGGTCGGCGGCCCACGGTCCCAAGAAGAACCGGTCCCCAACGGACTTGAAACCCCGACCAGCCCCGAAAAGCGACCGTGTTGGTCTCGACACGCTCGCTGGCGCTCGCGGCACGACCAGGGAGGGGGGAGCGACCAGCGCGTGGCAACGGGACAGATGCGCCGACTCGACGACGCCGGCCCAGATCGAGAAGACCCTTGAAGAAAGGGGTCGGCGACCCACGTCCCAAGAACCTCCAGTCCCCAACCACTGTCGACGGACAGAGGTCTCGACACCCTCGACCGGACCAGACGCGAAGCGACCGTGTTGGTCTCGACACGCTCGCTGGCGCTCGCGGCTCGACCAGCGAGGGGGGCGACCAGTGCGTGGCAACGGGACAGACGCGCCGGCTCGACGACGCCGGCCCAGATCGAGAAGACCCTTCAAGAAGCGGTCGGCGACCCACGGCCCCAAGAACCTCCAGTCCCCACCCACTGTCGACGGACAGAAGGTCTCGACACCCTCGACCGGACCAGACGCGAAGCGACTGTGTTGGTCTCGACACGCTCGCTGACGCTCGCGGCTCGACCAGCGAGAGGGGAGCGACCAGCGCATGTCGACGGGACAGACGCGCCGACCCGGCGAGCTGGTCAGGCCGCGAAAGGAGTGGTGCCGAAGCGGCCGACGACGATGAAGACGGCCAGGGCGAGGTAGGCCACGTTGACCATCACCAGTTTGGCCTGGCCGAGACGACCGTGGGTGATCATCGCGCCGATCATCAGCGCGATCCAGCAGGCAGCGGTGACGGGGACCATGACGGGCACGATGTCGAGCACGGCGGGAAGGACGAGCCCGATGGCGGCCAGGATCTCGAGGATGCCGAGGGTCCGGACGAAGGTCGGGCTGGCGCCGCGGGTCCAGGCGGCGCCGTCGTGCTGGGACAGCTTGTCCAGCGGTACGAAGGTCTTGGTGAGGCCGCCCGTCAATGCGACGAGGGCGAGCAGTCCGGCGGTGATCCACAGGGCGATGTGCATTGTCTCTCTCCTGAAGTGTGGGTTCACCCCTGGAGACGAGACGGCTCCCCGTCGTGTGACGTGCGGTCGGTGCTCGGCGGGTAGGGGACCAGCGTCCCGGTGGAGCGGCCGAGGTCGTCGAGCCTCCAGCCGAGGCGCTTTATCTGGCGCAGGACGATCGCGGACTCGACCACCTCGAGGGGCAGGTCGCGCTGGAGATGCTCGTGGAGGAGCATCGCGCTCTCGACCGAGCGGGTCCAGGTGCTGATCAGCAGGTTCGTCGGTCCGGGTAGGCCGACGACCTGTCGTACGCCGGGGGTGGCGCGGAGGCGGGTGAGGCACTCGGCGACGTCGCCGACCGGCACCCGGCACCAGGTCTGCACGACGATGGGCAGCGGGGTCATGCCCTGGGCGACCTCGCAGCGGAAGGTGAGGGCGTCGGAGGCGAGCAGCTGGCCGAGCTGGCGGCGGGTCGTCGACAGCGGCCGGCCGGTCTGGCGGGCGATGTCGGCCGCGCTGCTGCGGCCGTTGCGGATCAGCGCCTGGGTGAGGGCGGCGTACGGCTCGGCCCAGGGGTTGACGGGGGTGGACGTGGTGCCGGCGTGGCCCGGGATCCGGGCCACGGCGCGTGCGCGCTCGGGATCGAGCCCGCCGACCCGCCAGCTGCTCGCGTCGACGTGGAGCCGGGCGACGTGGTGGGCGCGTACGCCGAGAACGCCCGGGAGGGCGGACAGGTCGTCGAGCAGCAGCTTGGGCATGTCGCCAGGACCGAGACCGACGGCCGTCACGATCAGGCCGAAGTCGCGGGCGGCCTCCTCGATGGTGATGATCATCGGCCACGCGGCCAGCTCCTGGGCGAGGGTGCCGGCCCGCCCGCCGACGCAGGAGATCTCGGCGATGGCGAGGCTGGCTCCGTCGTGCCCCCGGACCCTCGGATGGCCCATCACCCAGGCGCTGCCGTCGGCGCGCAGCCTCTCCCAGCGGCGGCTCAGGGTCGCCGGGGAGGTGCCGAGCGCGGCAGCCAGGTCGGTCCAGGACGCACGCGGCCTGATCTGGAGCGCGTGGATGAGCGAAAAGTCGTCCTCATCCAGTGTCGCCATGGTCACATCCTGTCCGATCGTCCGGAGGGACGAGCGATTCGGTCCAATTCACCGGCCGCCGACGTACGTGCCGAGATACTCGTCCCCGCCGTGAGCTCGGCCGTTCCGAGCCTGCCCGAGAGGACCCCGAGAAAAATGACAAGACGCTGGACGAAGCGCCTGCTCCTGGCCGTACTCACCATTCTCGTCATCGGGGGCGCCGGCTTCTTCGCGCTGGCACCCGGGATCGTGGAGAACGGCCAGAACAAGATCCGTCCGGCCAGCCTGCCGGAGGTCACGCCCGAGACGCGACAGCTGCACGACTCGCTGCAGGTCATCGACATGCACAGCGACACCCTGATGTGGGACCGCGACCTTCTCGAGCACTCGGACCGGGGTCACATGGACCTGCACCGGATGGAGGACGGCAACGTCGCGCTGCAGGTGTTCTCGTCGGTGTCGAAGTCGCCCAAGGGGCAGAACTACGACAGCAACACCGGCGAGACCGACAACATCACCCTGCTGACCTTCGCCCAGCTCCAGCCGCCCCGCACCTGGACGTCGCTGCTCGACCGCTCGCTCTACCACGCCCAGAAGCTCGACAAGGCGGCGGCGGACTCCGATGGCAAGCTGCGGCTGATCCGCACCCGTGCCGACCTCGATGCCCTGATCGCCGACCGTGAGGCCGGCAAGCAGGTCACCGGTGCGCTCTTCTCGGTCGAGGGTCTCCAGAACCTCGAGGGCGACTTCGACAACCTGGACACGCTCTACGACGCCGGCATGCGGATGGCGGGGTTCACGCACTTCTTCGACAACGAGGTGGCCGGCTCCATGCACGGTGTCGAGAAGGGCGGCCTCACCGATCTCGGGCGCCAGGTGTTCGCCGAGATGGAGCGTCGCGGCATCATCGTCGACATCGCGCATGCCAGCCACGCCGCGGTCGCCGAGATGCTCGCGATGGCGACCAAGCCGGTGGTGCTCAGCCATGGTGGCGTACAGGCGACATGCGACGTCAACCGCAACCTGACCGACGAGGAGGTACGCGGGGTCGCCGCGACCGGCGGCGTCGTCGGCGTCGGATACTGGGACGCTGCGGTGTGCGACCTGACCGTCGAGGCCGTCGTCGACGCCATCGACCATGTCGTCGAGGTCGGTGGCATCGAGACGGCGGCCCTCGGCAGCGACTACGACGGGTCCACCACCGTCGGCTGGGACACCAGCGATCTGGCCACCATCACCCAGGAGCTCGTCGACCGAGGCTATGACGAGACCGAGGTGGCGGCGATCATGGGCGGGAACACCGTGCGCGTGCTCCGCGCCACCCTGCCTGACTAGGCAGAGGTCCTCGCGGAGATCAGGGCCGCAAGGGTCCTCGCGCCGGCCACGATGTCGTGACCCAGGCGTACGGCGGGTTCGGGAGCGTGGCTCTGCTGTCCTCCGCCGACGGCCACGAGGAGATCGGGGCGGTGGTCGTGGACGGCGGTGATCACCGCGGCGGTGGCGATGATGTCGGCGGTGGTGGGGATCACGAGCACCGCGGCGGCGAGGGCGGGATCATCGACGACGCCGAGCCAGTCGTCGACCGGCAGGTCGGCGCCCAGGTAGTCGGTGTCCATACCGTGGCGTCGGGCGGCGACGGCGAAGGCGAAGAGACCGATCTCGTGGCGGGTGCCGGATGCTGTCCCGAGCGCGATGCGAGGCCCGTGGCCGTGTGCGGCCGCAGCCTCGTACGCGAGGGCGAGGCGACGCATCACCGCGTTCGAGGCCAGGTGCTCGCCGGCGACGCTGACCCGGCCGTCGGCCCAGGCGTCCCCGAGGTCCTCCAGGGCAGGGAAGACGTGGTCGGTCATGACCGTCTCGAAGCCGCCGAGGGCGAACACCTGGTCCAGGGCCGCGGCCAGGCCGGTGGTGTCGAGTGTCGATGCGGCACTCGTCAGTCGCTCGGTGAGGTCGAGGGTGGGACGGGTTCCGTCGCTCCGCGGGTCCGCGGCGATCTGGTGAGCGGGCTGCGCGCGATCGATCCGGATCGCCTCGGCCGCTGCCAGGCTGGCCGACCATCCCTGGTCCACCAGCTCCTTCATCGAGCGCAGCACCGCGACGTCGCGATCGCCGTACAGGCGGTAGCCGCTCTCGGTCCGGTCGGGAGCGATCACGCCGTACCGGCGCTCCCAGGCACGAAGCGTCGCGGTGGTGATGCCGACCCGCTGTGCCGCGTGCTTGATGGTGTACATCTGCGCGGCTACCGGGCCAGTCGGTCCAGGGTCGTGCGCATCTGCTCGGACGCGGAGTCACCCAGCCGCGTGAACGCGGGGGTCAGCAGTGGGGCGACCATCCTGGCCATGCCTTTCAGTTCGAACTCGGCCACGTAGCGCACAGATGTGCCGCCCGCGGCTGTCGGTACGAAGGTCATCGTGTCATGCGCCACGACCGTCTTGTTCTCGCCGCGTAGTACGACGCGTGAACCGGGTTCGTAGACCTCCACCACGTAGGTGAGATCGGTGTTGCGCCCGAGGAAGCGAGAGGTGTTCGCGTACGCAGTCCCCACCCCGCCGTCCCCGGAGATGCGGTCGGTGCGAACCGTGCCCGGATCCCACTCCTCGGTGTTGGTGAAGTCGGCCAGGAAGTCGAACACCTCGGAGGTCGGTGCGGAGGTCTCCACGGTTCGATCGATCTTCATCATCATGCCCCTTTCAAACCTTTGACATACCTTGTACAAACATTGTACGTTCGATTTCAGAAACTAGCCAGCGGCGATGCCGTTGCCTGACGAGGGAGTTCCCCATGAGCACAGCTGCCGATACCCCGCGGCCAACGGTTGCCGTGATCGGTGGCGGAGTCTCGGGGCTGACCGCGGCGTACCTCCTCGCCCGCAGCCACGACGTCACGCTCTTCGAGGCCGAGGAGAGGCTCGGCGGCCATGCGCACACCCACGACGTCTCGACCGCATCGGATGCCGTCCTCCGCGTGGACAGCGGCTTCATCGTGATGAACGAGCGCACCTATCCGAACCTGATCCGCCTCTTCGGGGAGCTCGGTGTCCGGACCCGGCCGACCGAGATGAGCATGAGCATCGTCTGCGACGACTGCGGCCTCTCCTACGCCGGCGGCAAGGGTCTGGGCGGCATCCTGGCCGACCCGGGTCGTCTCGGCGACCCGCGCTTCCTGCGCATGCTGGCGCAGGTGCCGCGGTTCCACCGTCGCGCCCGCCGTCTCCTCGAGACCGACAGCGATCTGACGTGGGGCGAGTTCCTCGAGGAAGGCGGTTTCAGCGACTACTTCGTCCAGCACTTCGCCGTTCCGCTGGTCTCCTGCGTCTGGTCGTGCGGTGACGAGGACGCTGCCGCCTACCCGGCGCGGCACCTGTTCGCCTTCCTCGACCACCACGGGATGCTCCAGATCACCGGTTCACCCACCTGGCGCACGGTCGTGGGCGGCTCCCGCGCCTATGTGGACAAGATCGCCGAGCGGGTGGGCGAGGTCCGTGTCGGCGAACCGGTCACCGCTGTGGAGCGGTACGCCGACGGGGTCGAGGTGCGTACGGAGGCCGGGTCCAGGCGCTTCGACCGTGTGGTGGTGGCGACCCACGCCGACCAGGCTCTGAGGCTCCTGGCCGATGCGACCCCCGAGGAGAAGGCCGACCTGGGGGCGATCGGCTACTCGCGGAACGAGACCTGGTTGCACCGCGACGCCGCCCTGCTGCCGGCCTCGCCCCGTGCCCGGGCGTCCTGGAACTATCGCCTCGCCTCGTGCGGCGGTGGCGCCGACAAGGTGGTCGTCAGCTACTGGATGAACCGGCTGCAGGGTCTCGAGGACCACGACGAGCATGTGGTGACGCTCAACGCCACCGAGCATGTCGACCCGGCCAAGGTCACCGCACGGATGAGCTATCAGCACCCGGTCTTCACCACCGAGGCGGTCGTGGCAGCGGCCCGGCTGCGTACGGCCGGCGGACCTCGCCTGGCCTTCGCCGGTGCCCACCTCGGCTGGGGCTTCCACGAGGACGGCTGTCGCTCCGGGGTGGAGGCGGCGGAGTCGTTCGGGGTGACGTGGTGATCCCGTCACCGGTCTTTCCCGAGGTGCCCGCGCTGGTCGTCGGCCATGTCAGCCACGCCAGAGAGGTGCCGTTGCGGCACGCGTTCCGCCATCGCAGCTACCAGTGGTTCATCGACGTCGACGACCTGCCTCGCCTGCCGTTCTGGCTGCGCCCGCTGGCCGGGTTCCGGGCCGAGGACCATCTCGACAAAGGCTCGTCGGGACATGGCGTCCGGGGCGATCTCGGCGAGTTCCTCGCCGGCCGCGGCCTCGACCTCGCGCCGACCGACCGGGTGCTGATGCTGGCGAACGCCCGTGTTCTGGGCCATGTCTTCGACCCCCTCACCGTCTTCTGGGTGCAGTCGGACGACGGTGTGCTGCGCGCGGTCGTCTTCGAGGTGCACAACACCTACGGCGGCCGTCACGCCTACCTGCTCGACATCGATCGACGTGGGCATGCCAGCACCGACAAGGCCTTCTACGTATCGCCGTTCAACGACATGGCCGGGACCTATGACATCCGGCTGCAGGTCGACCCCGGACAGGTCGCCGTGACCGTCGGCCTCGACCGCGACGGCGCACGCGTGCTGACCGCGACCACATGCGGGACCCCGGAGCCCGCGACGCGCCGTGCGCTGCTGCGGGTCAGCCTCACCCACCTGCTGATGCCCCATCGGGTCAGCGCGCTCATCCGGTTCCACGGGATCCGGCTGTGGCTGCGCAGGTTGCCCGTCTTCCCCCGTCCTGTTCCTCAGAAAGAGGCGACATCATGAGTGCAGAGCCTGTGACCCTCGAGCCGCCGGTGCAGAGCACGCCGCCCGCGACCGGGAGCCTGCGAGCAGGCCTCGCCAAGCAGATTCTGCGCATGGCGACCCGGCAGGTCCCGGTCGACATCGTGCTCCCCGACGGCAGCCTGCTCAACCAGCGAGGCGGATCACCTGCCGCAGGAAGGCCGGCCATCGAGCTGCGGCGCCCGCAGTCGTTCTACGGCCGGATCGCCGAGAACCCGAAGATCGGCCTCGGTGAGGCCTACTCGGCCGGGGACTGGCACGCCGCGGACGGCACCGATCTCGCGGACGCGCTGACCCCCTACGCCGAGCGCCTCTCCCGGCCGCTCCCTGGCTGGATGCTGCGGCTGCACCGCCTGGTCGACCAGCCCATCCCCGCCGAGCAGCGGGGTGCCCTGGAGGACTCCCAGGAGAACATCTCCGCCCACTACGACCTGGGCAACGACATGTTCGCCGCGTTCCTCGACCCCAGCCTCAGCTACAGCTCGGCTCTGTTCGACCACACCCGGCCCCTCGCCGAGCAGAGCCTGCACGAGGCCCAGCTGCGCAAGGTCAACGCGGTCCTCGACCTGGCCGGCGTCGGTGCCGGTGACGAGGTGCTGGAGATCGGCACGGGGTGGGGGACCCTCGCGATCGAGGCGGCTCGGCGCGGCGCCCGGGTCACCACCGTCACGCTGTCGGTCGAGCAGGCGGCGCTGGCCAGGGAACGGGTCGAGGCCGTCGGCTACACCGACCGGGTCGAGGTGCTCGTGCTGGACTACCGACACGTCGTCGGCACCTTCGACGCCGTGGTCAGCGTGGAGATGATCGAGGCGGTCGGCGAGCGCTACTGGCCGGAGTACTTCGCCGCCCTGTCGCGGCTGGTGCGTCCGGGCGGGGCGATCGCCCTGCAGGCGATCCTGATGCCGCACGAGCGCTATCTGGCGACCCGCAACTCCTACGGCTGGATCCAGAAGCACATCTTTCCGGGAGGGCTGATCCCGTCCGCCACCGCCATCTCCGAGCAGGCCGCCCGGGCCGGCCTGAGCGTGACCCGCACCGACAGGTTCGGAGCCGACTACGCCGAGACCCTGCGCCGCTGGCGCTCCGCCTTCCTGGCCGCGTGGTCGACGATCGAGTCGGACGCCTTCGGCGACGAGTTCCGCCGCACCTGGGAGTTCTACCTGGCCTACTGCGAGGCGGGCTTCCGGGCCGAGGCCATCGACGTCGCCCAGATCCGCCTGGAGGCCGGCGGACGGGACCACCCATGACGACGTCGCTGATGTGGTTCCGGCGAGACCTGCGGCTGGGGGACCATCCAGCCCTGCAGGCCGCGGCCGCCGACGGGCACGTGGTGCCGCTGTTCGTCCTCGACCCGCGCCTGGCCGGCTCCGGGCGGAGGTGGGGGCGGCTGCTGGCCTCGCTCGCAGCACTGCGCGAGGAGACGGGCGGTGCGCTGGTGATCCGTGAGGGCGACCCGGCCGAGGTGGTGGCCCAGGTCGCCGCCGAGGCCGGAGCGAGCCGGGTGCACATCTCGACCGAGACGACCCCCTACGGCCGGCGGCGCGACGAGGAGGTGGAGCAGCGGCTGGCGGACGCCGACATCGGGCTGGTCGGCACCGGCAGCTCCTACGCCGTGACCCCGGGCCGCGTCCGGAACGCGAGCGGGGCGCCCTACCGCGTCTTCACCCCCTTCCTACGGGCATGGCGCGAGCACGGATGGAGGGCACCCGCCGGTGACCCTCAGGTCGAGTGGATGACGAAGCTCGACTCGGAGCCGTTGCCCGACCATCCCGACGATCTCGACCAGGAGGCCGGCGAGCGTACGGCGCTCCACCGCTGGGAGGACTTCTGTGTCGAGGACCTGGCCGGCTACGCCTCGGCCCGGGACCGGCCCGACCTCGACCGGACCAGCCGGATCTCGACAGCGCTGAAGTACGGCGAGATCCACCCGCGTACGCTCCTGGCCGATCTGGACGCGCACGACACCGGTGCCTCCGGGGGGGATGTCGAGCGTTTCGTCGCGGAGCTGGCCTGGCGTGAGTTCTACGCGGATGTGCTCTGGCACGAACCGGGGTCGGCATGGCGTGACCTGCGGGGAACGATGCACGGCATGCAGTACGACGAGGACCCCGAGCTGGTGGAGGCGTGGAAGTCGGGCACGACCGGATTCCCGTTCGTCGATGCCGGTATGCGCCAGCTGCTCGCGGAGGGCTGGATGCACAACCGGGTGCGGATGGTCGTCGCGAGCTTCTTGGTCAAGGACCTGCACATCTGGTGGCCGGTAGGCGCCCGGCACTTTCTCGACCATCTCCTCGACGGCGACGTGGCCTCCAACAATCACGGCTGGCAGTGGGTGGCCGGGACCGGAACTGACGCCGCGCCCTACTTCCGGGTCTTCAACCCGATCACCCAGGGCCTCAAGTTCGACCCCCAGGGTGACTACGTCCGACGCTGGGTACCCGAGCTTCGCCACCTTTCAGGGGCGGCGGCCCACGAGCCGTGGCGCCACCCCGAGGGGTTCGCCGACGGCTACCCTGAACGCATCGTCGACCACGCCGAGGAGCGTCGCGTGGCACTGGCCCGGCTGGCAGAGCTGAAGGACTCCAACTGATGACCTTCCGTACGACGACCCACGAGTTCCGGCACACCGTGCCGGACGCGGCCGACGTCGTCTTCGACTGGCACGGCCGGCCCGGCGCGTTCCAACGGCTGGTACCCCCGTGGCAGCCCGTCCGGATCGCCGAGGAGGCGCAGGACCTCGCCGGTGGCACCGCGGTGCTCGCCTTCCCGGCGGGCCGGCGATGGGTGGCCCAGCACCTGCCCGAGGAGTACGTCGCCGAGCACAGCTTCGCCGACCGCCTGGTCTCGCGTCCGTTCCTGGTGCCGGTGTCGTGGCACCATCGACACGACTTCGAGAGCGCCGGTGAGGGCACCACCGTGATCGACAGGGTCACGACGACACTGCCGAGGAGACTGCTCGAGCCGATGTTCGCCTACCGGCAGCGTCAGGTCGCCGACGACCTGGCCGCCCACCGCTCGGCGGCCGGCACACCTCGGCTCACCGTGGCGGTCACCGGCGCATCCGGCCTGGTGGGAAGCGCGGTCTCGGCCTTCCTGACCACCGGCGGGCACACCGTCGTCCGCCTGGTGCGCCACCGCCCGAGCGCGCCCGACGAGCGTGCCTGGGACCCGGACGACCCCGACCCGGCCTCGCTGGCCGGGGTGGACGCCGTGGTCCACCTGGCCGGCCACAGCATCGCCGGCCGCTTCACCGACAGCCACAAGGAGCTGATCCGCGGCTCACGCATCGGGCCCACCCGTCTGCTCGCCCGGGCCGCTGCGGAGGCCGGCGTGGGTGTCTTCGTCTGTGCGTCCGCGATCGGGATCTACGGAGCCGACCGCGGCGAGGAGGTCCTCACCGAGGACTCCACGACCGGGGACGACTTCCTCGCCCACGTCGTCCGCGACTGGGAGGAGGCGGCCCTGGCCTCGGTCGACGCGGAGATGCGGGTCGTCCTGGTGCGCACCGGGATCGTGCAGAGCCCGCGTGGCGGGGCCCTGCGCCTGCAGCGGCCCCTGTTCGCCACCGGACTCGGCGGCCCGATGGGCTCGGGGGAGCAGTGGCAGTCCTGGATCGCCATCGACGATCTCGTCGACGTCTACCACCGGGCTCTGGTGGATCCCGGACTCTCGGGCCCGGTGAACGCCGTCGCCCCCGCTCCGCTGCGGCAGCGCGCCTACGCCGCTGCGCTGGGGCGAGCGTTGCACCGCCCGGCGATCCTGCCGACACCTTCGTTTGGACCCCGCCTGCTCCTGGGTAGGGAAGGAGCGCAGGAGGTGGCCTTCGCCAACCAGCGGGTGGTCCCGCAACGACTGCTCGGGCTCGAGCACCGCTTCCGGTTCGTCGAGGCCGAGCAGGCGCTGCGACACGTCCTCGGGGGCGTGCGCACATGAGCCGGGCCACAGCGCCCGACCAGGGTCTCGACCGCGTGCTCGACCGCACGGTCCTGCTGGGCTACTCTCGCCTCGGCTACGCGATCCGTCACCGTCGTTGGGCCGAGAACGACCCGCGTCCCGGAGCGCTGACAGGGCGGACCGCCGTGGTCACCGGCGGCGGGAGCGGTCTCGGCGAGGCCACCGTGCTGGGTCTGGCCCGCCTCGGTGCCCGCGTCCACATCCTCGTCCGCTCACCCGAACGCGCCGCCCCCGCGGTTGCCCGGATCGAGCGGGTGCTGCGCGTCGAGGGGCGGGCCGCCGAGCTTCGGACGGAGCGCTGCGACGTCTCCGATCCGGCCATGATCGACGCGTTCGCCGAAGACTTCTGCGAGCGGGACGGCGGCCGCACCGCTCTCGACGTGCTCGTGCACAACGCGGGGGTCATGCCGCCCGAGCGGACCGAGTCGGTCGAGGGCCACGAGCTGTCCGTCGCCACCCATGTGCTCGGGCCGATCCGGTTGACCGAGCAGCTGCTGCCGGCCCTGCGCCGCGCCGAGCGCGGCGCCCGGCAGGTCTTCGTCGCCTCGGGCGGGATGTACACCCAGCCACTTCCCGTGGACGACCCCGAGTTCGAGCAAGGCACCTACCAGGGCGCAGTGGCCTATGCGAGGTCCAAGCGCATGCAGGTGGAGCTGGCGCCGATCCTGGACCGGCGGTGGTCACCGGACCGGATCGCCACCTTCGTCATGCACCCCGGCTGGGCGGACACACCGGGTCTTGCCCGATCGCTCCCCGCCTTCCGTACGTTGAGCCGACCGCTGCTGCGCCCGGCCGAGGAGGGTGCGGACACAGCGGTGTGGCTCGCGGCCACCGAGCCCACCCCGCCGTCCGGCACCTTCTGGCACGATCGCCGCCAGCGCCCCACGAGCTACCGGTCAGCGACCCGCCCGGGCCGCGGAGAGGCCGAGGCGCTGTGGAGCTGGGCCGCTGCCGCCGCGGGCCTGGACCGGCCCTAGCCCCGATGTCACCCGACGCATTCGCCAGCACAACTGGTCAGCGACCCGCGGTGAGCACGCGGGCCGCCTCCCGGCCGGCGGCCGCATTGAGGACGCCGGCGCGGGAGCCCGCGAGCTTGGCGGCGATGTGCTCGTCGACGGTGACGTCGCGGTAGAGGCGCGGGTGCACGTCGTCGATGAAGCCCGGCAGCGGGCCGATCTTGGCCTCGGCGTCGCCGTCGAAGAAGTACGCGGCCGACCGGCGTCGCTGGATGGTGCCACCGACGATCGGCGGCTTGACCCGGTGCAGCGTCGAGAGCCACTGCTCGTTCGTCAGCCGGGTCGTGAGGTCGCCGAGGTTGATCAGGAGCGCACCCTCGGCCGGGCTGACGTCGTGCCACTCGCCACCGTGCAGCACCTGGAGACCCTTGACCCGGTCGGCCCACAGGATCGTGACGATGCCGTAGTCGGTGTGCTCGCCCATCCCGATCATGTCCTCGTCGACCTCGACCCGGGTGCCTTCGGGCAGGGCGTAGTTGTTCATCCGCAGGACCTCGATCGGGTGGGCGGCGAGGCTCGCGATCGTGCCCCGCTCCAGGTCGAGCGCGTCCTCGAAGATCGTGACCATGGTGCGTGCGACCCGGGCGGCCTCGGCGCGCCAGGCGTCGATGCGGACCTGGAAGTCGGGGATCGCGGGCCAGGTGTTCTCCGCGTAGTGCGCGGCGACCAAGTCGGCGTCGGGATGGTCGGAGACCGACGAGCCGACGTTGAAGGCCTCGAAGAAGTCCTTCATCCGCGTCTCGGACTGCACGCCGGCGCTGAGCGCGAGCGTCTCCGACTTCGGCGGGGTGTAGCCACGGTTCTCCGCGGCCGGGCGGCGCCACCGGGTCTTCTCCGCGAGCGGCAGGGCGAAGAGGTCGTCCATCGCAGCGGCCAGGCCTTCGGCCACCGACGGAGCGACGTCGTGGCCGAGGATCTGGATGAAGCCGACCTCACGGCAGGCGGTGTCGATGGCGGCCGCGACGGCCGCCATTTCCTCGGGCGTTCCGCCCTGGACGTACGCAGCGATGTCGACGGCGGGGACATGGAAGTTGCTCATGGGTGATCTCCTTGCTCGGAGCAGACGGTGGTCGTGCCCGGAGGTGTCCGCTTTCCCGGCCTGGAGGCCTTGCTGTCCGTTGAACTCGGGCGCCACCACAGTAGAACGCCGAGGTTTCCGTGCTATTTCGGGTCGAGCCGACCACGTGTCGCCCGCGGCGAGCGCCGTATAGTCCATCATCGACCGACTCGATAGGATTTCGTGGTGACTCACCAGGCTCGGGGCCTTGACGGAGGCCAGGGTGCGCCGTGAAGGGTCGTTCGGTCCCTGGCTCCGGCAGATGCGCGAGGCGCGCTCGCTGACCCAGGGTGCGCTGGCCCGCGCCTCGGGTCTCAGCGTCGCCTCGATCCGGGATCTCGAGCAGGGGAGGACGAGGCGTCCGCGGACGGCCTCGCTGCGTGCGCTCGCCGATGCGCTGGACCTCACCCAGGAGGAGACGGCCCGGTTCGCCGAGGACCCCACGCCGGGTCGCGAGGCGGCCGAGAGCGCGGACGCGAGCATCGCCGTCCTCGGCCCGACCGTCGTCGTCCGTGACGGGGCGCCGCTCGACGTGCCCGACCAGGTCGGGCTGCTGCTGAGGCGGCTGGCCCTGGAGCCGGGGGAGAGGGTCGCCCGCGACGAGCTGCTCGACCTGCTGTGGCCGGAGCTGACCTCCGAGGCCGCGGGCCGGCGGATGGCCCAGCTGCTCCGGCGCCTGCGTGCCCTCGTCGCGCCGATCGCGGTCACCCAGGAAGGCAGCACCCTGCGCCTGGACGCCTCCGCCGACGAGCTCGACCTGGTCCGGTTCCGGGAGCTGGTCGAGAGTGGCGACATGGACGCGTTGACCCGGGCGGTGCGCCTGTGGCGTGGGCGCCCCGAGGGGTTCGAGCAGGCGCCGTGGCTCTCGGGCGCGGTCGAGGACGAGTACGTCGCGGTCGTGCTCAGCTGGGCGAGCCGGGCCGCGGAGGAGGGCCATGTCATCGAGGCGCTCCCGATCGTGGCCGAGCTCGCCCGGCTGCGGCCGCTGGACGAGCCGTTGTGGGCGGCGTACGTGAAGGCGCTGGCGACGGCCGGTCGCCAGGCCGAGGCGCTCGCGGCCTACGACACCGCTCGCAAGGCTCTGGCCGAGGAGCTCGGGCTGGACCCGAGTCCGGTGCTCGAGGACGTGCATCAAGGCACGCTGGAAGGACGCTGGCACGCCAGGCGACCGACGCTGGTCGAGGGCGCGCGCCGGCGGGACGTACCTCGCGAGATGCCGGCGGCGCCGGTGCTGATCGGACGCGATGTCGAGCTGGCGACGCTGGAGGCCGGGCTCGGCGACGGGGGCGGTGCCGCGGTGCTGGTCACCGGTCCGGCGGGCTCCGGCAAGAGTGCGCTGGCGCTGAGCGCGGCGGCCCGGCTGAGCGGCGACTTCCCGGACGGCCAGCTCTACGCCGACCTCCACGGTGTCTCGGGCGAGGCCGTGGAACCCGGATCGGTGCTGAGGCGGTTCCTGCGCTCGCTCGGCCTCTCCGGCCAGCAGATCCCGACCGACGACGCCGACGCCGCGGCACTCTTCCGCAGCGAGCTCTCCGACCGGCGGATGCTGATCGTGCTGGACAGCGTCGACAACCCCGGCCAGGTCATCCCGCTGCTGCCCGGTCTCGGTGCCACCCGGACGATCATCACCAGCCGCCACCGGCTGCCGGCCCTCGCGGGCTTGATCGACCTGGCGCGACAGATCCACCTCGGCGAGCTCGGCACCGACGCCTCCGTCGACCTCATCGGCGCGATCGTCGGCCAGGAGCGCGTCGCCGCCGCGCCTCGTGCGAGCGAGTCGCTGGCGCTGGCCTGCGGCCGCCTCCCGCTCGCGCTCAGGATCGCCGCGGCTCGGTTGCTGAGCCGCCCGGAATGGTCGATCGAGACCTACGCCGACCGACTCACCGCGAGCTCGCACCGCCTCGCCGAGCTGGCCGTCGGCGAGGTGAGCGTCGCGGCGAGCCTCGAGATCTCCTATGCCGCGATGCCGACCGAGGCGCAGCGCGCCTTCCGGCTGTGCTCGCTGATCTCGGCCTACGACTTCGACCCTGCCCCGGCGTGCGCCGTCCTCGACCGCGACCCGGACACCACACAGCGGCTGCTCGAGGACCTGGTCGACGCCAACATGCTGCAGACCGTCAGGCCCGACGACAGAGCCGACGACGGTGTCGGCCGCTACCACTACCACGACCTGCTCCGGCTCCATGCCGGCGATCTGACCGCCGCCGATCCCGAGCAGCCGGAGGCGCAGGGCCGGCTCGCCGACTGGCTCCTCGACACCGCGGTCAGCGCTGCCGACACGGTCTATCCGGGCCGCCTGCGCGCGCTGGAGATCGAGTCGTCGCCGGGCAACCGCTTCGACTCGGCCGACGACGCCCGCACCTGGCTCGACCGTGAGGCCCAGCTGCTGATCGCGTTCACGAAGCAGGTCGCGACCGACCCACGCCGACGCCACTACGCCTGGAAGCTCGTCGACCAGTCCAGGATCCACTACCGGACCCGCCTCGACGTGACCACCTACCTCGACCTCGTCACCGTGGGTGTCGAAGCGGCCATGCACGAGGACGAGGTCCGCGCCGAGGCCTTCCTGCGTACGCTGCGCTCCGACGCCCTCGAGGTTCTCGGCCGGATGGACGAGTCCTGGGCGGAGGCCGACCGGGCGCGACGCCTCCTCGACGTGAGCGGATGGATGCCGGGGCAGGCGTTCGCGGCCATCGTCGAGGGCCACCGCTACCGGGTCGCCGACTCGGGACGCGAGGCCGAGGCCGCCTACGTGCGCGCGCTGGAGATCCTCGGCGACGCCGAGGGCGCCGAGGGGCTGCGCTCCTGGGCCCACCAGGCGTACGGCATCACCTGCACCGAGCAGGGCCGCTTCGAGGAAGCGCGCGCCCACCAGCTCAAGGCGGTCGAGCTGAGCGAGGCACAGGGGAGCCCGACCCCTCTCGAGCTCGCGACCCTGGCTGCGGCCGAGCGTGCCCTGGGCATGCTCGACTCGGCGGGCTCACGGCTGGAGTCGGCGCTGGCGCAGGCCACGCACAACCGGAGCCCGTTCGCCGAGGCCAACGTGCTCGAGGAGCTCAGCCTGCTCGCCCTGGTGCGGGGCGACCACGCCGCCGCGCTCGAGCTCGCCGACCGGGCCCACCTGACCGCGCGAGCCCACGGGGACGTACGTTTCGTCGCCTCGACGGCGTGCAGCTATGCCGCTGCTCTCGACGCGACCGGGAGCCACCGCGACGCCGCCGAGACCTATGAGTACGCGGTCCGGCTCAGCCACGCGCACATCGCCTCGTTCACCGAGACCCGTGCCCGGATCGGGTTGGCGAAGGCGCTCCACGCCGAGGGGGACGACGACACCGCCCGGGTCCATGCCCACCGGGGCCGGCAGCTGGCGATCGAGCACGGCTTCGCGC
>NZ_JBHVGB010000146.1:0-16336 GCF_042801335.1 Nocardioides sp. NPDC057577
CCAGCCAAATCTTTCTCGACGGGCGCCGGTGTCAAGGACCGCGATAGCGGCCGGCGAAGCCGGCGGCCGAAGGCCGTCCTTTACTCCGGGGTCCGTCGAGAAGACCCTCCAAGCAAGGGTCGGCGGCTTACGGTCCCCAGAAGAACCAGCCCCCGGAAGCGACCGTGTTGGTCTCGACACGCTCGCTGGCGCTCGCGGCTCGACCAGCAGGGGCCAGGGGAGCTATAGAAGCGCCCCGTGATGAAGGTAAGGCGACGGCGGAGCCATGCCGCGTACGCCCAGAAGACCCTCGGCGCCGATCCTCAGCCGTGCAGCGAGGCCGACGTCGACGGCCCACTGGTTGGCGCCGGTGACATGGCCCACCGTGGCCGGGCCCTCGGTGCGAGCGAGGCACTCCCACATCAACCGGATGGCCGTCGACTCGTCGAGCGCGGCAAGCAGGATGGGACCGCTGAGCTCGGCGTAGGCGTACCCTCGCCCGGCGGTGTCGACGACAAGGGTTCCCGCGGCGCTGAGCGCCGCATGATCGCGCCCGTGACCGGCGCCGCGGACCTTGCGGTCGATGTCGTCGACGAGATCGAGGTCGGATGCGGTTCCTTCGCGGACACCGTCGACGGCAACCAGCAGCGAGCGGTCGATCGTGCCGTGGAGCATGAGCTGGGGGTGGAGGTCGAAGCCGGCCAGCCGATAGCGCCGCAGCGCCTTGGGGTCGTCGCTGGCCGACAGCATCCAGCGCGGGCACCCGGAGCCGTACGTCATCGCCGCATCCAGCAGCCGCTTGCCGAGGCCCATGCCCTGGAGCCCTGGGCGGACGGCGAAGGTGGACAGGATCCACAGGACGTCGTCGCGCCGGATGGAGGCGGCGATACCGGCCAGCCCTTCGGAGTCGTACGCCACGAAGCAGCCCTCCGCGTCGGTGGCCAGGAACTCCGTGGTCCGAGCGATCCAGCTCGCCACCCGGGCCTCGGAACGCCGCTGCGCGGGTGGGTCCGAGGCCCGGCGCGACTGGACCGCGGCCTCGTAGAAGGCGTCGTCGCTGAGCTGCTGAGCCAGCGGCACGTCCTCGGGGTCCATCGGCCGGATCTCCATGGCCGGTGAACGTATCTCAGGCGCGCAGGGGCCGGACGGCCTCCCAGGCAGGGTCGGTGTCGACCCGGGTGACGACGTCGCCGTGGACCCAGCCGTCGACCGTCTCCTCGAGTCGTTGCGGGGCCGAGGTGGTGGGGTCGACGTAGGCGTGCAGAAGGCGTACGCCGTTGGTGGTCTCGTGCGCCACGACACGGCCGTCGGGGCCGAGGGTCGAGGCGAGCCGGTCCTCGAGTTGGTCGAGCTCGAGCAGAGCGTCGGGGGAGGGGAGACCCCGCTCGGCGAAGCCGACGTAGGGGACCATCACGCCGACATGATGGGTCAGGTTGGGTGCGGTGACCGGGTGCAGGGGCACGACCGCGCTCGCGATCACCGGACCCTGCGGGCTCTCCGCGTGGAGCAGCACCCAGGCCGGGTTGCCGTCGGGGTCGACGTACTCCGTGCGGAGGTTGCCTACGGCGACGCGCAGGCCGTCGAGGCCGAAGCCGTCGCGGGGGCGGGCGGCGGTCGTCTCGACCTCGCCGATCCACAGCTCCGTGCTGGACTCGCCCAGCGCCGTGTCGAGGGCGTGGAAGGCGACCTGGAGGCGAGCGTCGTCGGTGAGGTCGGGAAAGGCCGGGTGGAAGAGAGTGAGGTCGAAGTGGGCGCCGTTCTGCCGGGCAGCGACCAGCACGTCGGCCAGCCGGATCGCGTCGCCGCCGGGGGTGGTGAGCACCGCCTCGACCGGATCGTCGACGGGCGGGCGCTGGTCGCTGAACTCCCAGGCCGAGACGTCGTCGGGCTCGGGGGCGGCGAGCAGCCAGCGGCGGGCCAGCGCACGATGGTCCGGGTTGCCGCCCGCAGAGACGACCAGCAGTCGGCCGCCCAACGGCCCGGGCCCGACCTCCCAGCTCAGGCCCGCCTCGATCGCGTCGATCCGTCTGGCCAGCAGTGCGACGAGAGCCTTCTGGTCGTCGGCGTCGAGCGCCGCGCCGCAGGCCAGAGCGCCCTTCTGGGCCCACCAGCTCCAGAAGCCGTTGATCCGCCTGGTCTCTGAGTCGCTGGCCCCGCGCCGCCCGAAGATCCGCACGAAACGACCTTAACGCGACGCATGCGGAATGTTTGCGACACCGAGAACCTCAGGTGGAACGTCCGATGCTTCCGTGCACGGGTAGGTTTCGGCCATGCGAGTGCTGATCGCCCCCGACAAGTACGCAGGCACCCTCACCGCCTCCCAGGCGGCTGCCGCGATCGCGGAGGGCTGGCGGCGTACGGCGCCCGGTGACGAGCTCTCGCTCGCGCCGATGGCAGACGGCGGACCCGGTTTCCTCGAGCTGCTGCACGAGGTACTCGACGGCGACCTCCACGAGGTCGAGGTCAGGGGCCCTCACGGTGAGCCGGCGACGGCACAGGTGCTGGTCGACGGCGAGACCGCCTACGTCGAGTCGGCCCAGGCTGCCGGTCTGCACCTCACCGGCGGGAAAGGGGCCGAGCAGGCGAGCTCGTACGGCGTGGGCCAGCTGCTCCTCGCCGCCCGTGACGCCGGAGCGAGGACGGTCGTGGTCGGCCTCGGTGGCTCGGGCACCAGCGACGGGGGAGCGGGGCTGCTCGCCGCGCTCGGCGCCACCGCAGACCGGCCACTCGACGCCGGTGTCGCCGGGCTCGAGGGCATCACCGAGGTCACGCTCCCCGAGCCCCTGGGCCTCGAGATCGTGATCGCCAGCGACGTGGACAACCCGCTGACCGGGCTCTTCGGCGCGATCAAGGTCTACGGCGAGCAGAAGGGGCTGGCCGAGGAGACCATGCCCCGCTGGGACGGTGTGCTCCAGGACCTGGCCGCCGCCACGTCGCGCAAGACCGCGACCGAGAAGGGCGCCGGAGCGGCCGGCGGGCTGGGGTTCGCGCTGCTGCTCCTCGGTGCCACCCGCCGGCCGGGGTTCGACGTCGTCGCCGACCTGCTCGGGCTGCCCGAGCTGGCCGACCGGACCGACCTGGTGATCACCGGTGAGGGGTCCTTCGACCCGCAGAGCGCCGCCGGAAAGGTGCCGGCCGGGGTCGCCAGGCTGGCCGAGCAGGCGCTGCGGCCCTGCATCGTGCTGGCGGGCAAGGTCAGCATGAGCGGGCGGGAGATGCGTACGCTCGGCATCGACGCCGCCTACTCCCTGGTCGACAGCGTCGGCGAGGACCAGGCGCTCGGCCAGGCGTACGACTCCCTGGTCCAGGTCGCCGCCAGGGTGGCCAGGACCTGGTCCGTCGACCATCGGGAATAACCGAGGATGTGCGACGATTGACCTTGAGACACACCCGCACCCACGCACAGGGAGCCCAGCTACATGACCGAGCAGACGACCGAACGCCGCGCCGACTCCATCAACCTGAGCGACGTCGCCGCCGGGAAGGTGAAGAGCCTCCTGGAGCAGGAGGGTCGCGACGACCTGAGCCTGCGCATCTCCGTGCAGCCCGGTGGCTGCTCCGGCCTGCGCTACCAGCTCTTCTTCGACGAGCGCACCCTCGATGGTGACGTCGTCACCGACTTCGACGGCGTCTCCGTCGTCGTCGACCGGATGAGCGTCCCCTACCTCAACGGCGCCATGATCGACTTCGTGGACAGCATCGAGAAGCAGGGGTTCACCATCGACAACCCCAACGCCACGGGATCATGCGCCTGTGGTGACTCGTTCCACTGAGCCAGGCCTGGTCCAGTACGTCAGCAGCCCCTGCCACTGGCAGGGGCTGCTGGTATTTGGTGGCCTCCGTTTCCCGGAGGCCGAAACCATCAGGTCAGGGCGAGGTCGTCGGCGACGTGTCCGCAGGCCTCGAGCATGGCGGCGTGACCCGGCTCGCGGGCCTGCATCCGCACTGCTGGTGCCGGGCGGGCCGTGTCGCGCACCCGTGGCGCGGGCAGCCGCAGCGCGCTGTCGGCGGCGGCACAGTCGGCGCAGAGCTGCGCTGGGCTGTCGAGGTCGTCGTACGGAACGCGGATGTCGGTCATGCAAACGACGGTAAGCACTACCAACGGGTAGCAGAAGGCGGACTCAACGGTAATATTTCATCTCCCGTCCACGGCCGAGCCTTAACATCGTCCGAGGTCGCGCCGGTAGGGTTCCGCGCATGTCCGGTTCACTCCTGATCGCAGGCTCCATCGCCACTGACCACCTGATGAGCTTCGGTGGAAAGTTCGCCGATTCGCTGGTCGCCGACCAGCTCGACAAGCTCTCGGTGAGCTTCCTGGTCAACGACCTCGAGATCCGCCGCGGTGGCGTCGGCGCCAACATCTCCTTCGGCCTGGCCAACCTCGGTCTGGCGCCGGTGCTCGTGGGCGCGGTCGGCGAGGACTTCGCCGACTACCGTTCCTGGCTCGAGCGTCACGGCGTCAACTGCGACCACCTGCACGTCTCCGAGACGCTGCACACCGCCCGGTTCGTGTGCACCACCGACACCGCGATGGCGCAGTTCGCGAGCTTCTACCCGGGCGCGATGGCCGAGGCGCGTGAGATCGAGCTCGGCCCGATCGCCGACAAGGTCGGCGAGCCGTCGTTCGTGCTGATCGCGCCGGACGATCCCGACGCGATGAAGCGTCACACCCAGGAGGCGCGTCAGCGCGGCTACACCTTCATCTCCGACCCGAGCCAGCAGCTCGCGTTCGGCGACGGTGAGCTCATCCGCGAGCTCGTCGACGGCGCCGCCTACCTGTTCACCAACGAGTACGAGTCCCACGTCCTCCAGCAGAAGACCGGCTGGTCCGCCGACGAGGTCCTGGCCCGCGTCGGCACCCAGGTCACCACGCTCGGCAAGGACGGCGTACGCATCCAGCGCAAGGATGGGGACGCGATCGAGCTGCCGGCCGCGAAGAACGTCGACGCGGTCGAGCCCACCGGGGTCGGCGACGCCTTCCGGGCCGGATTCCTGGCCGCGCTGGCCTGGGACTGCGAGCTGGAGCAGGCCGCCGAGGTCGGCTGCGTCCTGGCCGCCTACTGCGTCGAGACCGTCGGCCCGCAGGAGTACTCCTTCACCGCCGAGGAGTTCGTGGCCCGGGTCCGTGAGTCCTACGGCGACACCGCCGCCGACCAGATCGCACCGCACATCAAGAACTGATCCGTTCAGCTCAGGCGGCGTATCCGATAGACGGGTACGCCGTCTTCTGCTTCCACCTCGCCGACGAACTCCTGCCCGCGCATGCGGGCCCAGGCCGGTACGTCGTGATGGGCCGCCACGTCGTCGGCCGCGACGGCGATGACCTCGCCGACCTCGACGTCGCCGAGGTGGCGGCCGAGCTCGATGATCGGTCGCGGGCAGGCCTGGCCGCGGCAGTCGAGGGTGACGATGGGCGCGCTCATAGCCCGGCCTCGGCGCGCAGGTCCTTCACGATCCCAGGCAGTGCGTCGAGCACGCGCTCCACATCCTCTCGCGTCGTGTCGCGGGTCAGCGACAGCCGAACGTTACCGTGTGTCAGCGCTCCCATGGCAGCAAGAACGCGAGAAGGTTCGCGGGTATCGGACGTGCAGGCCGAGCCGCTGGCGACACCGGCGCCGATGCGGTCCAGCGCGGTCACCAGCGCCTCGCCGTCGACGTACAGCGCCGAGAACGTCACCAGGTGGGGGAGCCGGTCCTCGGCAGGGCCGGCGACGTCCACGTCGGGGATCTCGGCCCTGACCCGTTCCCTCACCCGCGCGATGAGCTCGTGCTGGCGGGCGTTGACTTCCTCACGCTCGGCGACGACCGCCTGGAGCGCTGCCGCGGCCGCCAGCGCCCCGGGGATGTTCGTGAACCCCTGATCCGTACGCGACCACTCATCGCCCGGGAACGGCCAGCGCCACCGGGCGGATCGGCGCACGACCAGCACTCCCACGCCACCGGGGCCGCCCCACTTGCGGGCGGAGCCGGCGATCGCGTCCCCGACCGAGGGCAGCGGCAGCCGTCCCATGGCCGCGCCGGCGTCGACGAAGAGGGACGCCGGACCGGCGGCGGAGGCGACCTCGTCGAGGGGCTGGAGCGTGCCGACCTCGTGGTTCGCCTGCTGGACGGCGACCACATCGATGTCTCCGGTCTGCACCGCCTCCCGGACCGCCTCCACCTCGACCCGTGCCTCGCCGTCGACCATCAGCTCGGTGACGGGGGAGCGCTGCGACCAACGTGCGGCGTCGATGACCGCCTGGTGCTCGACGGCACTGTGACCGATGCCACGTGATCCGAGCCCCAGCAGGCCCGCGTGCACGGCGGAGGTGCCCGACGATGTGAAAAGCACCTCATCGCGACGTACCCCCAGCGCCTCGGCGACGACCTCGCGGGCGTTCGCGAGCAGCAGCCCGGCGCTACGGGCCGGCCGGTGGAGGCGGCGAGGGTCGGCGTACCCCTGCTCTGCCGCGGCGAGCAGCACTTCTCGTGCGGCGGGATGGAGCGGTTCGGCCGAGGCGGCGTCGAGGTAGGTGAAGCGGTCGGTCACAGAACCCAACGGTAGCCATACGCGACATGAGGAACCCCTGAAGATGAATCCGGAGTCGCTCGCGGTAGTCTGCCGACATCTGAGTGTTCGCATGAGAGAGAGGCTCGTAGTGGGTCTGCACTTGCCAGGGGCCGGATCGACTCCGTCCCACGCCCGCGCCCGACGTGGTGCGCTGGTGGCGACGCTGACGGCCGGCGCCCTCCTGCTGAGTGGCTGTTCGGACGAGGCGGCGCGCTTCGGCTTCCCCGAGCCACGTTCTGAGCAGGGGGAGCACAACCTCGCCCTGTGGCAGGGCGCGTGGATCGCCGCGTTGATCACGGGTGTCCTGACCTGGGGGCTCATCTTCTGGGCGATCTGGCGCTACCGGCGCCGCAGTGACGCCGACGTCCCGGTCCAGACGCGTTACAACCTGCCGTTGGAGATCTTCTACACGATCGCCCCGGTCTTGATGGTGATCGTGTTCTTCGACCACACCGTCAAGGTCCAGAACGAGATGCTGGACAACGGCAACCCGACCAACGTGATCGAGGTGACCGGCCAGCAGTGGCAGTGGACCTTCAACCACGGCATCGGTGAGCCCGACCTCGCTGCCGATGACAACCTCGTCGACGACGAGTTCGCCTACGACAGCTACGGCTACGTCGTGGGCACCGGCTCGCACATCCCGACGCTGGTCCTCCCGGAGAAGACCACCACGCGGTTCAACCTGCGTTCGGCCGACGTCATCCACAACTTCGGCGTTCCGGAGTTCGGCATGAAGATGGACGTCGTCCCGGGTCGGGTGAACCACTACTCGATCACCACGAAGGAGGCCACGGCCACCTTCGACGCCGACGCGGAGGACCTCATCGATGGCACCACCTTCCGTGGCGCCTGCTACGAGCTCTGCGGCGTCTACCACGCCCGGATGATCTTCAAGGTCGCGATCCTCTCCGAGAGCGACTACAAGTCCTACGTCGACACGCTGGCGCAGAACGGCTTCGAGGCCGATCGCCCGCTGCTCGGTGGTGGCAAGTCCACCCGCCCCGCCGACGACGTCGCCGCTCACAACGAGGAGGAGGGCGAGTGACCGCCACCGCTGCACCCCCGGTCGCAGGCGGCCGCAAGCCGCTCGGCAAGCAGATCTACCAGCTGCTGACCACCACCGATCACAAGCTGATCGGCAAGATGTACCTGGTCACGTCGTTCTTCTGGTTCCTGATCGGCGGCCTGATGGCGCTGCTGATGCGTTCGGAGCTGGCGTTCCCCGGACAGCAGGTCGTCAACGACGAGCTGTTCAACCAGCTGTTCACGATGCACGGCACGATCATGCTGCTGCTCTTCGCGACGCCGCTGTTCTTCGGTTTCTCCAACGTCATCATGCCGCTGCAGATCGGCGCTCCTGACGTCGCCTTCCCGCGACTCAACATGTTCAGCTACTGGCTCTACCTCTTCGGTGGTCTGATCGCAGCCAGCGGCTTCTTCACCCCGACCGGCGCGGCCGACTTCGGCTGGTTCGCCTACACGCCGCTCTCCAGCGCGCAGTACTCGCCGGGCGTCGGCGGCGACCTGTGGATCATGGGCCTCTACATGGCCGGTCTGGGCACCATCCTCGGCTCGGTCAACTTCATCACCACGATCATCTGCATGCGGGCGCCGGGCATGACCATGTTCCGGATGCCGATCTTCACCTGGAACACCCTGATCACCGCGCTGCTCGCGCTGATCGCGTTCCCGATCCTGGCCGCCGCGCTGCTGATGCTCGAGTCCGACCGCCAGTTCGGTTCCCACGTCTTCGACGCCGCCCATGGTGGCCCGATCCTGTGGCAGCACCTGTTCTGGTTCTTCGGTCACCCCGAGGTCTACATCATCGCGCTGCCGTTCTTCGGCATCATCTCCGAGATCCTCCCGGTCTTCAGCCGCAAGCCGATCTTCGGCTACATCGGCCTGGTCGCCGCGACCCTCGGCATCGCGATCCTCTCGGTGGCGGTGTGGGCGCACCACATGTTCGTCACCGGCGCGGTCAACCTGCCGTTCTTCTCCGGCATGACCTTCCTGATCGCGGTGCCGACAGGCGTGAAGTTCTTCAACTGGATCGGCACGATGTGGGGCGGATCGGTCAGTTTCGACACCCCGATGCTCTGGTCGATCGGCTTCCTGACGACCTTCCTCTTCGGTGGTCTGACCGGCATCATCCTGGCGAGCCCGCCGCTCGACTTCCAGGTCTCCGACTCCTACTTCGTGGTCGCGCACTTCCACTACGTGGTCTTCGGGACCGTCGTGTTCGCGATGTTCGCCGGCTTCTACTTCTGGTGGCCGAAGATGACCGGACGGATGCTCGACGAGCGCCTCGGCAAGGTCCACTTCTGGCTGCTGTTCGTCGGCTTCCACGCGACCTTCCTGGTCCAGCACTGGCTCGGTGTCGAGGGTATGCAGCGACGCATCGCCGACTACCTGCCCAGCGACGGGTTCACGTTCCTGAACCAGTTCTCGACGGTGGGCGCGTTCCTGCTGAGCCTGTCGATGCTGCCCTTCTTCTACAACCTCTACGTCTCCCGCAACGCTCCCAAGGTCGAGGTGGATGACCCCTGGGGTTGGGGCCGTTCGCTGGAGTGGGCCACCGCCTGCCCGGCGCCGCGCCACAACTTCGTCTCCATCCCGAGGATCCGTTCGGAGTCCCCGGCCTTCGACCTCCACCACCCGGAGATCGCCGCGCTGGAGAACGATGAGGACGACCTCGCCTCCACCAGCTCCAACAAGGAAGGCTGACCCCGATGAAGTCTGAAGCCTGGATCTTCGTGGTCTGCACCGTGTTCATGGTGCTGGTCACGCCGGCCTACTGGTTCATCACCGCGGCCTCCGAGGAGGGCGGCGACTGGACCGGCACCTCGGCGCTGGTGATGTGCACGCTGCTGTTCACGATGATCACCATCTACCTCGGCTTCCACGCCATCAAGATGGACCCGCGTCCCGAGGACCGCGAGGACGGCGAAATCGCCGAGGGCGCCGGGGAGTACGGCTTCTTCCCGCCGTTCTCCTGGTGGCCGCTGTGGGCCGCGCTCACCTTCGGCCTGGTCGTTCTCGCCGTCGCGATGGCCGCCTGGTGGCTGGTCATCATCGCTGCCGTGCTCGGCATGCTGGCCACCGCCGGTTGGAACTTCGAGTACTACCGAGGCGAGTTCAAGCACTGAGCAGATGAACGCCAGCGGGGCCCGATCCAACCCGGATCGGGCCCTGTTCGCATTCTTGGGCAGCTCTTGGTGATGCCCGGTAGGGTTATCGCGCCCACGCCCCGGTTCGAGGCGCGGAGGTAAATGAATCAGGTCTGGAGCAGCCTCACCGTGTCAACGCAGTCACCGTTTCACCGTTCGTCCCTGCTCGCCCGTCGCCGGGTGCTGTTGACCACCGCGGCAGCGGCCCTCGCGCCAGTGCTGGCCGCGTGTGGGGCGGACTCGGCCTCGAAAGAGCCCAAGAAGCCGGCCGAGCCGACGGTGCAGATCACGCCCAACATCGAGAACGACGCCACCGGTGTCGCGGTGGACAAGGTCGTCAAGGTCGATGTGGCCAAGGGGCGTCTCGACGAGGTCATGCTGACCGGTGCCAAGGGCACCAAGGTGCGGGGCACGATGACCGAGGACGGGCTCAGCTGGAGCGCGGGGGAGGTGCTCGAGCCGACCGCCTCCTACATCCTGGCGGTCACCGCCACCGGTGATGACGGGCTGGAGCAGACGAGCGAGATCAAGTTCTCCACCGAGGATCTCGGCCTGGACCGCCAGACCTTCCCGTCGATCGCGCCGCTCGACGGCGAGACGGTCGGTGTGGGGATGCCGATCATCGTGACGTACGACCTTCCGGTGAAGAACAAGGCCGCCTTCGAGAAGAAGATGATCGTCGAGTCGACCCCGAAGCAGGAGGGGTCCTGGTACTGGGTCAGCGACAAGGAAGTGCACTACCGCCCGCGCGAATACTGGCAGGCCAACTCCACGATCAACGTGAAGCTCAACATCAACTCGGTTCCTGCCGGTGGCGGGATCTTCGGTCAGAAGGACCGTGAGATCACGTTCAAGACCGGTGACGCGCACATCTACCGGGCCAACGCGCAGACCCACCAGATGGAAGTCATCAAGAACGGGCAGAAGATCAGGACCATCCCGATCACGACCGGCAAGGAAGGGTTCATCACCCGCAGCGGCGTGAAGGTGATCATCGAGAAGTTCAAGCGTAAGACCATGAACTCCGAGACCATCGGGATCAACCAGGGCGACCGGGAGTACTACAACATGGAGGGCGTGAAGTGGGCCATGCGGCTGACGTTCTCCGGAGAGTTCATCCACGGCGCGCCGTGGTCGGTCGCGCAGCAGGGCAATGCCAACGTCTCCCACGGCTGCACCGGGATGAGCGACGAGAACGCCAAGTTCCTCTACGACATGACCCGCCGTGGTGACGTCGTCGAGACTGTCGGCACCAACCGGGAGATGACCTTCAGCAACGGCTGGGGCGACTGGAACACCTCCTACGACGAGTACCGGGCGGGGTCTGCCCTCGCCTGATCGCGGCACGCCGTCGCCCCGGCGTGAGTCTGATCGACCGGTGTGAGTCGTTATTCTGCACTGCAGTAAATAACGTGTGACATCGAGCGGTTCGCGCTTGCCCTCAGAAGCCGCATTACCTACGTTCCGAAGAACACGTAATCGCGTTGCGCGACGCCGACCCCCGACGGCCCCGCGCTCTGGAAGGTGGGCTCGTTTTGCCTCGGCCGGTGCTGGTTCTCGACCTGGACGGCACGGTGTGTCTCGGAGACACGCCTGTGCTCCTGTATGCCGAGAGGGTGGCCGCCTTCACGGCGGCCCCTGAGGCGCTCCTGGAGGCCACCGAGGCCTTCTTGGGGCAGAGGCTTCCCGAGACCGCCCCCAAGACGCTCACAGGGGCTCAGGACGGCTACGAGGCGGTCAAGATCATGGGCCTGACCGCCGGGGCCTCCGAGGAGCAGTTGAGCGCCGCGTACGTCTCGAGCCGGGCGGCGATCAGCGAGCACCCAGGTGACATCCACACACCCGAGGGGCTGGTCGATCTGCTCGGCGGGATCGACGCGCACCGGGTGGTCCTGACCAACTCGCCCGGCGGCAGCGGGCTGGACGCGATCCTGGAGCACCTCGGCGTACGCGACGTGGTCGACGAGGTGCTCGCCGACGCGCTCAAGCCGACGCGGATGATCCAGCACCTCGACGCCCTTCTCGGCGCCGCGGGGGCGGCCGCGGCACCTGAACGTTTGATGTCGGTGGGCGACATCTGGCGCAATGACCTTGCCCCCGCCGTCGAGCGTGGTTGTGTTGCTGCATACGTTGACGCCTTCGACCGCAGGCAGGGACCGGCCCATGTTCGTGCAGGATCGTTCGTGGACCTGTACCCCGCGGTCTCGGACTGGTCGAATGACCCGTCATCCTTCATAGCAGCTCACCCCCTCAAGGAGTCTGTCCAATGTTGAGAACCCCCCGGTTGCTGGCGGTCGGCGCCGCCGCATCGCTCGCCCTCTCGCTCGCCGCCTGCGGCGAGGACAGCACTGCGCCCGCGGAGGACCCCGAGGAGATCGTGCTGTCGCTGGTGCCCTCCGGCGACGTCGACTCGATCACGGAGAGCGCGAAGGGCCTGGAGTCGTTCCTCAGCGACAGGATCGGGATCCCCGTACGCGCTGAGGTGACCGAGAGCTATGCCGCCGCGATCGTGGCGATGAAGGCCGACCAGGCCCAGGTCGCGATGCTCGGCCCGATCGGCATGGTCCAGGCCGAGGACCAGGCCCGCGCGGTGCCGGTCCTGCAGTCGGTGCGCTTCGGCTCCGGGACCTACCACACCCAGTGGTTCACCAATGACCCCGAGACCTACTGCGCCGACGAGGTGAAGGTGGTCGAGGGCTTGAAGTACTGCAACGGCACCGACGCCGCCGAGACCGGTCCCGCCGGCGAGGAGGCGATCGCCAAGATCAAGCCCGGCACCTCCATCGCCTTCGTCGACCAGGGGTCGGCCGCCGGCTATTACTACCCGGCCACGCAGTGGGGTCAGGTGACCGGTGGCGACGCGCTGGTCGACCTCGACGCCCAGTTCGCCGGCGACCACGACGCCGCGGTCCTGGCGGTGGCGCGCGGCGACTACCCGGTCGGGGTGAGCTTCGACGACGCCCGCGAGGAGGTCGCGGCCGACGAGCCCAAGGTCGCCTCCGACGTGGTCGTGTTCGCCTACTCCGCCGAGATCCCCAACGACGGCATCGTCGTCGCCGGTGGTCTCTCCAAGGAGCTGCGTACGAAGGTCACCGACGCGTTCACCGCGATGGCGAAGGACCCCAAGGGGCTCAAGACGTTGGCGGCGGTCTACGACATCGAAGGCCTGACACCGGTCGACGCCGAGGCGCTGAAGAAGGCGAAGGCCGTGGAGGAGAACTTCGGCGGGTGAGCATCGTCTTCGACGACGTCTCGGTCGTCTACCCGAACGGCACCCGCGGCCTGGACAAGGTCTCCCTGACCATCCCGGCGGGGGAGTTCGTCGTGGTCGTCGGGCTCTCCGGGGCCGGGAAGTCGACGCTCATCCGCACGATCAACGGCCTGGTGCCGGTCACCTCGGGATCGCTGTCGGTGGGCGGGACCGAGGTGGCCACGGCGCGCGGGCGCCGGCTGCGGCGGCTGCGCGCCGAGATCGGGATGATCTTCCAGGGGTTCAACCTGGTGACCCGCCGCTCCGTGATGGGCAACGTGCTCACCGGCCGGCTGCACGCCCAGTCGCCGCTGCGGTCGGCCTTCGGCGTGCACACCCAGGCCGACAAGGAGATCGCCTTCGAGGCGCTGGAGCGCGTCGGCATCGTCGAGAAGGCGTGGGTACGCGCCTCCCAGCTCTCCGGCGGTCAGCAGCAACGGGTCGCGATCGCCCGGGCCCTGGCGCAGCAGCCGTCGGTGGTGCTCGCCGACGAGCCGGTCGCCTCCCTGGATCCGCCCACGGCCAACCTGGTGATGCGTGACCTGCAACGGATCAACCGCGATCTCGGTATCACCACTGTGGTCAACCTGCACTTCCTCGATCTGGCGCGGCGCTACGCCGACCGGATCATCGGCATGCGCGCGGGTGAGGTGGTCTTCGACGGCACCGCCGCCGAGGCCGACGATGCCGTCTTCGAGAAGATCTACGGCCGCTCGCTGACCGCCGAGGACGTCTCTGCATGAGTCAGGCCACACTCGACCGGCCCGGCGGCGGGTCGCCGAAGCAGGTACGTCCGGCGCAGCCGCCGCCGAGCCCGCTGCTTATCGGGGGCATTCTCGGCGCTGTCGCCGTGACCGTGGTGGCCGGTTGGGCGATCGACTTCTCGCTCGCGCCCGTCATCGAGCAGTGGCCGATGCTGACGATGATCCTCGAGGAGGTCGTGCACCCCGAGTGGGCCGAGATCACCGACCCGTCTTCGCGGCTGTGGATCGCGCTGAAGGAGACCGCGGCCATCGCGGTCATCGCGACCTTCGTCGGCTCTCTGATCGCCCTCGGCGTCGCTCTGCTGGGCTCCGAGGTCAGTGCGCCGCCCGCGGTCTACCGGATCACCAAGTCGGTGATGTCGATGATCCGGTCGCTGCCCGACATGGCCTACGCGCTGGTCTTCGTCGCCGTCGTCACCGGCCCGCTCCCGGGGATCCTGGCGCTGACCATCTTCAACATCGGCATCGTCGCCAAGCTCACCGCGGAGAGCATCGACGCCGTCGATCCCGGGCCCCTGGAGGCGCTCGATGCCGCCGGGGCGACCCGCTGGCAGCGTGCCCGGGTGGCGATCCTGCCTGCGGTGCTGCCCAACTACGCCTCGTACGTCCTCTATGTCTTCGAGCTCAACATCCGCGCCTCCGTGGTGCTGGGCGCGGTCGGCGCCGGCGGGGTCGGGCAGCTGATCATGCTCTACTTCAACCGGGCCGACTATGCCCGGCTGGCGGCGGTCGTGATCGTCATCTTCGTGGTGGTCATCGCGATCGACCTGCTCTCCCAGTTCCTGCGCCGGAGGCTGGTATGACCTCGGCGACCGCGACCACGCGGCCGAAGCCGCCGCCGAAGTGGCCTTACACCGTGGCCGGGCTGGCGCTGATCGGCATCGTGCTGGTGGCCGGATGGTCGCTGGATGATGCGAAGTGGGAGCGGCTGCCGCAGTTCCCGGGGGCGATCCTGCAGTACGCCGGCCAGATGCTCGACGGCGTGCTCACCTGGCCGGGAGCGCATCCCGAGGGCCAGTCCGACCCGGATCTCACCTATGGGGACTGGTGGCTGCAGGCGCTGAAGCTGATGGGGGAGTCGGTGGCGCTCGCCTGGATCGGCACCTGCGTGGGGGCGCTGTTCTCGTTCCCGCTGGCGTTCCTGGCCGCCTCCACCACCGCGCCGATGGTCCTGCGCGTGCCGGTGCGACTCTTCTTCAACGCCATCCGCGCGGTCCCGGAGATCCTGCTCGCGGTGATCGTGATGCTGCCGCTGTTCGGGCTCAATCCGATGGCCGGAGCGATGGCGATCGGCATCCACTCGATCGGCTCGCTCGGCAAGCTGACGCTGGAGAACATCGAGGCGGTCGACCCCGGCCCCGTCGAAGCCGTCGCGGCGGCCGGCGCGACCTGGTGGCAGCGGATCCGCACGGCCGTCATCCCGCAGATGATGCCGGAGACCGTCGCGTTCTGGCTCTACCGCTTCGAAGTGAACATCAGGGCAAGCGCGATCCTCGGAGTCGTGAGCGCCGGCGGAATTGGTGCGTTATTAAACCGTGTCCTTCGGGGCCGGGAATGGGAGTGGGGTGGAATCATGCTAGTTGTGATCATCATCGTGACGATCCTGGTAGACCAGCTGTCCGCAGCGCTGCGTCACCGGATCCTGCACGGCGCCGAAGCCACTGCGGTGGCGGCATGACCAGCGCGCCGGTTCTCCCAGCCATCAGGGCCGCGATGCCGCGGCTCAACCCTTCCGAGCGCGCGGTCGCCGAGGTCGTGCTGACCCGTTCGGAGTGGGCCATCGAGGCGACCACCGCCGAGATCGCCGCCGAGGCTTCCGTCTCGACCGCGACCGTGGTCAGAGCCGCGCAGAGACTCGGGTTCCGCGGCTTCCCGCACCTCAAGGTGCTGCTGGCGCGCGACCTGGGCACGGCCAAGACCGAGACGACCGAAGGAGGCAGTCCGCTGATGGTGGTGCGCTCCTTCTTCGCCGACATCGCCGACTCCGCCTCCGACATGGTCGGGCTCCTCTCCGAGGAGCAGGTCAGCCGGGCCGTGGAGCTGCTCGCCGAGGCCCGCTCGATCCTGGTCGTCGGCACCGGGGTCTCCTCGCCCGTAGCCAAGGACATCGCGATGAGACTGGGCTCCCAGGGGCTGAACACCGTCGCGCCGGACGACCACCTCGACCAGCTCATCCGGGCCCGTCTGCTCCAGCCGGGCGATGTCTGCGTCGTCGTCAGCGGCACCGGCGCCACCGCGCCGAGCATCCAGGTCGCCCAGGCCGCCGTCGCCGGGGGAGCGGCCGTCATCGCGCTGACCTCCTTCACCGGCACCCAGCTGACCAAGCTCGCCGAGGTCGAGCTGGTCACCCCGCAGGGCGGTCGCGCCGGGTTCCGCCAAGAGCTCGACTCGATCATCCGGATCCCGCAGCTCATCCTCGGCAACGCGCTCGTCGCCGCCGTGGCGGCCCGCGACCCAGAGGCCGCGGCCAACGTACGTGCCCGGGTGCTCGAGGTCGTCGGCGGCGAGCTCGACCCGCAGGGCTGAGCACCCCGACCAAGCCGAGTCGGCTCGTTCGTACGCGAAGAAGCACCGAGTCGGCGCGTTAGAACGCGCCGACTCGGCATGCTTTTCAGAGGTACGC